>JAIUMW010000419.1 GCA_022565365.1 Oceanicaulis sp. | reverse complement strand
TCCGCTTTCTGTTTCTTCTCTTTTGGTTTGTACTCAGATAAAATGATTCTGAAATTCAAATAGTATCTATAGCTTAGTAGATAATCAAAACCCAAAACAATAAATTTATTTTCAGGGTCTAAGTCAAGCATTAATTTTTGAATATTACTGAAATTGTCAATATCGCTATACTCAATTATTATTCTGAGTTTTATTCCATAAAACGTTTTTAAATATTCTTCTTCTACAATTAATTCTTCCGCCTCGATGATATTTTTAAGCTTGCTTTTGAAATCTAAATTAAAATCGTCAATTACGAATCTGTTATTTTCAGATTGATTTAAAAACTTATCAAGAATTGTTAAAATTGAAGTTTTTCCTGCGTTGTTTTTTCCGATTACTAAAGAAATCACTTTTTCAAGTTCGATAGTAAATTCTTTAAGAATTCTAAAATTTGAAATTTGAATTTCTTTTATTATCATAGTTTATCTTTTTAGTGGTCGCGTTTTTTTAGGGTGTCGCACAACGGTCAAGTATAAGAGCAGTAGCGGATTTCGAAGCGATTACCTGTCCGCTACCACCAAAGTCTATTAAGTGCACATACTTTGATTTTACCACTTCTCCCGCTATTGCTCTTATACAATGTTACCTGCCGTTTTTATTCTTTTTCCCACTTTATCGTTTTCTTTTCAAGGTCAATATTTTCGGTCATTATTCGGTTTGTCTCCGTAAATGAATGTTTCCCATGTTCATTCTCGTCAATACGGAAAGTGTTTTTTACTGCATGAGTTAGTCGAAGATTATTGTCTCTTGAAAATTCTTGATTTATAGCAAAATTCACACCCTGTTGTCCAAATGGAACGCTCGGATAATAAATTCCATGAACATTACCATGACCATGAAGTATAGCTAGATTAGAGTAAGCGGTCGTAATAATATATGTTAATACATCATTCTTCGCTGGTTTACGATACTTTGAGAACATATATTCAAAAAACATTATTGCCGCTTCTTTTGCATCACCTTGTTGTTTTTCCAAGAAACCGTCTAAAGCTGTTCCATGATATTTGTCAAATTCTGATATCCGATTTTCAGGATTTGGGCTTGTTACTAAAATCAAGTCTAGTGGATTAAGTAACTCCCATCTTCCAATTGTCACATCAAGTGTTTCTCCAAAATTCTTTGTTTCTACCCAATACTCTGCTAACTCCATGAATGAAGTAGGTCTGTTTTCAGATGCATAAAAAACCGATTGGAAAGGTCGATTACAGCGAGCAAAATCTTTAGTTAACTGTCTAGGTGGTAAGTTTATCTCATTAATTGTGTTGAAAAAATCTTCATCATTGTGCGTTCTTGTTCTAAATATAAAAGTGCCTGCTGGCATAGTATATATCAGAACAGGCAATTGCTTAATGGAGATGAAAGCTAACAAAGCATTTTAATAGGCATATTCCGAGGCTGCGTCAATACCTTCAAGTTTTGCTATTGCCTTTTCAAGATTCTTATTTTCCATTTATTCAGCTGTTTTGGTTGATTCAGCAGAACTGGAAGAAACCTTTTCGTTAGACCCTACTCTCGAAAACTCGATTTGACTGTTATCCTTTTGTGATACAAGTGTCAAACGGTTTTTTTCAATGCTTTCTATTTTGTAAAATAATTCTTTGTTTGGATAAGAAAGATTTAATGTTGATACAATGTCTGTAATTTTTAATTGACATCTAGATACATTGTCATTAATTATCTCAATGAATTTATTCTTACCAAAAAATGAGTGGTCGAAATACAAGATTTGTTCATTATAGGATTGGTTTTCCCACCGTTTCCCAAATAAGGCAAGGTTTCTAAAAAACTTAGGTTTCGATAAAAGAAGTACAAACAATAGAAATAATACAGAACCTGCACCAATTCCCATTTTTGTGAGCAAATCCTTTTGGGTGGCACTTTTGTTTTCTGTTAGTTCGTAGTGTTTACCATATGTTTTATAATATACTGCCCAATTTTTATTATTGATATTTGCTCCATGGTCGCCACTACTTTCCCATTCGGAGGAGAAAATACCTGAAGAAGAATACTGTCGTGGGCTAGTATTTTCCATGTAGAAGTAATCATTTCTTATATCAGGAAAATTAGTGATATCAATATATTTGCCTGGCGAATATGCCCCCGGGGATTTTCTGTCTTCTTCTGTGAAATAGTTAAATGCTTCACGGTAACATTCTCTTACTGATAATCTATAGTTATCACTCCAATAACCGCCACTAATTTTTTGGCGTTTTCCATAACCCCAATCTATATACTCAGGTTGAACATAGCTTCTTGTGGGCTTTTTATATCCCATATCGCCCGAATAGCTTGTTTCAATATCAAAACCATCTTCATTTTGACGAGTTAATTGCTTAATGGTGAAGCCACCACTTGTAGCTTCAAAAATTGTGTAAAGTTTTTCACGCTCCCACCATTCAGGAAACGAGATTATATCATGATTTTTTTTACTTCCTTTTGGGTCATATCCTGTTGCTCT
>JAIUMW010000418.1 GCA_022565365.1 Oceanicaulis sp. | reverse complement strand
GGCGGCACGATGGCGTCGTTTTCGCCGTGGGCGATCAGGCCCGAGGCCGGGCAGGGCGCCAGGAAGGTGAAATCATACATGTTGGTGGGCGGCGACACCGAGATGAATCCGGCGATTTCCGGCCGGCGCATCAAAAGCTGCATGGCGATCCAGGCGCCAAAGGAATGGCCGGCCACCCAGCAATAGCTGGCGCCGGGATTATGCGCCTGGGCCCAGTCCAGCGCCGTGGCGGCGTCCGACAGCTCGCCCAGCCCCTGATCATAGCTGCCCTGACTGCGGCCAATGCCGCGGAAATTGAAGCGCAGCACGGAAAAGCCGCGCGCCTTGAACTGGTCGTACAGCATGAGGGAGACCGGGGTCTCCATATGGCCGCCGCCGCGCGGGTGCGCGTGGAGCACGAGCGCCAGCGGTGCGCCGGCCTCCTTGGCGGGGCTGTACTTGCCTTCAAGACGGCCGGCGGGGCCGGGAATGATCACGTCGGGCATGGGCGGTTCACACGTCCTGTTGCAGATAACCGAGCTTTCCAGTCAGGTGTCCGCGCGGGCGCGCAGCAGGGCTTCTGGCGAAGTCGGCCGTCAATTCTTGACTCCGGCGCTGGGAGACTTACATCTCCGATAGCGCCATCGGGTTGGATATCGGAGCGGCCTCTTACCACAGGCCGGGCGCAAAGTGCGAGCCGGGCGTGCTGTGGCCGCCCCAGCGAAGGATATGACCATGAAGCTGAGCACCAAGGGCCGCTACGCCGTGATGGCCATGGCTGACCTCGCCCGCATGGGCGCCGAAGACCCCGTGACGTTGAGCGATATCGCCTCGCGCCAGGAAATTTCTCTGTCCTATCTTGAGCAGCTGTTCGCCAAGCTGCGCCGGGCGGGGCTCGTCAAATCGGTGCGCGGGCCGGGCGGCGGCTACCGCCTGTCGCGCAGCGCGGCCGATACGCGTGTGGCCGACATCATGCTGGCGGTGGAAGAGCCGGTGGACGTGACGCGTTGCCATCATGCGGTGCGCGGCTGCATGGATAAGGGCGCCCGGTGCATCACTCATGATTTGTGGGACGAGCTGGGCCGGCACATCCATCTCTTCCTCGCCGGGGTCAGCCTGGACGACGTGATCCGCCAGCGTGTGGCGGGCCGGGCGGCGGGCAATCCGGCCATGCTCGAGGCGGCCGAGTGACGATCTATCTTGATCATAACGCCAGCGCGCCCCTGCGCCCCGAGGCGCTCGCCGCCATCGGCGAGGCTTTGAGCGCCTGCGGCAATCCCTCCTCGGTCCACGGGCCGGGCCGGGCGGCGCGTGCGCGGCTGGAGGCGGCGCGGCGCACGATTGCGTCCCTCATGACGGCGCGGGCCGAGGATGTGATCTTCACCTCGGGCGGCACCGAAGCGAATAATCTGGCGATCGCGGCGGCCAGGGCGGCGGGCGCCCGGCGCATCATTCCCGCGGCGTTTGCACATGACGCGGTAACGGCGCCCGCGGCGGCCAGCGGCCTGCCGGTGGAGACATGGCCGGTGCTGAGCACGGGCGTGGTGGACCTCGCCTGGCTGGAGGCGCGGCTGGCGGCGGCCAGCGAAGAGCGCCTGCTGGTGGCGCTGATGGCGGCCAATAATGAGACCGGCGTGATCCAGCCCGTGGCCGAGGCCGGGCGCCTGGTGCGCGAGGCGGGGCATCTCTTCCACGTCGACGCGGTGCAGATCGCGGGCAAGGCGGCGTTTGATTTCGCCGGGTCGCTGGCCCATTTCGCGGCGCTGTCGGCGCACAAGTGCGGCGGGCCCATGGGCGTGGGCGCTTTGATCGCGGCGTGTGATGCGGGCGTCAGCGCCCAGATTCGCGGCGGCGGTCAGGAAAGCTATCGCCGCGCGGGGACCGAGAATGTGCCGGGCATTGCGGGGTTCGCCGCGGCGCTGGAGGCGGCGCTGTCTGATACCGGCGAAGGCGCACGCATCGCCGCGATCCGCGACCGGCTGGAGGCGCATATAAGCGATGCGCGCGCGGACATCACGATCTGGGGCGCGGGCGCGCCGCGCCTTCCGGGTACGAGCTGTCTTTCGGCGCCGGGCTGGGCGAGCGAGATCCAGGTGATCGCCATGGATCTGGCCGGCTTTGCGGTCAGCGCAGGCGCAGCCTGTTCCTCGGGCAAGGTGCGGCGCTCAAAAGTGCTCGACGCCATGGGCGCGGGCGATGAGCACGCGCAGAGCGCTCTGAGGGTCAGTTTTGGCTGGTCCAGCACAATGGAAGAGGCCGAGGCGTTCGCCGCGGCCTATGTGAACGCCAGGTCACGCGCATTGCCGCGCGCGGCCGTGGCGGTCTGAAGCGATGAAGAAAGTGGCATGATATGGCTGCGGTGAAAGAAACCATTGAAGACGTGCGTCAGCTGGAAGCTGACAAGTACAAGTACGGCTTCACCACCGATATCGAGCAGGAATACGCGCCCAAGGGCCTCAACGAGGACATTGTGCGCTTCATCTCGGCCAAGAAGAACGAGCCGCAATGGATGCTGGACTGGCGTCTG
>JAIUMW010000417.1 GCA_022565365.1 Oceanicaulis sp. | reverse complement strand
TGTACCACCGAACTTCCATCCGGCTCACGCTCCGTGACGTAAAACTCCCGCAGTTGACCACGCACAGACAAACTGAGAAAAATTAGGAAAAATGCATAGAATTGACGCATGGGGCAAAGATAGTGGATTAAAGGTGTTCTTAGAACGCGTGACTACACGGAGTGATCAATTGATTGTAGTGGTGTTAGATTAGCTCTGTTATGATTGTGACAGAAGGATTATTACGAAAAATAAATTTGCATGTTCGATTTTTTTTTTCTATATTTGTTTCAAGTCAAGTTTTAAATCCTATTCGATTATAGGTTATCCACTACTTTTATTTATTATTATAGCTCAGATGCGTTAACCTGCATGCATGAGCTTTTTTTGTTGTTAACTTTTAAAGCAGTAATCATGAACTCAGAAATCAGATCATTATTAATTCAAATTGCAAAACGCAAATCAACAATTGGATATCAGCAAATTAGTGATCAGTGTCAATTGGGATACGATATGGGAAATCAAGATCACAGAACGCAACTGGGTTTGGACTTAGGCGATGTTTCAGTTTTTGAACATGAAAACGGACGCCCATTACTTAGTGCAGTTGTTGTAAGTAAAGACAAGAATTTACCTGGTCCTGGGTTCTTTGAAGAAGCGTTTGACCTCGGAATTTATAATGGGAGCAAGAAACAGGAAGATAAAGAAAAATTCTTCATCGAAGAGTTGAACCGCGTGTACGATTTTCACGCTAAAAAATAATCACATGGAAAATATTTTAAAAGGACTTAATCACATTGCCAAAAAAGACCGGACAACTTATCCCAATCAAGGACATGAGTACATTTTATGTCGAAAGCGTCTAAAATTAATACGTGCCACTAACGAAGAAACTGTAAGGCAAAATTTCCTCGACTACTTGTTAGATGTAGAAAAAATCCATCCAGATTTAATTGAGGTTGAATACCATGTAAATAAAGTTAGGAAAGGCAGTAATAAAGATAGAACAGATCTTATTCTATTTGGCGACGCCACCATTGACCAGCCAAAAGTCGTTATAGAGTTTAAAGCTGATAGCGTAGCCATTACTGGAAAAACACTTGCACAGGCAAAGCGATATGCCAAACACATTGGGGCCAAATACTTAATTCTATACAATGGATTCCAATTTGAAGGCTACATAATGGAAAAGAATGAAACCAAAAATATTGAATTCGAATCGTTTACTGAACTTTCAAATAGCAACTACACCATAAACGAAACAACGTTTCAGTGGAAGAAATCGAGTGAGTCTGAATTAGCAAAAGAAGCCTATATAGAAGAATTCATCAATAAATGCTGGATTGGCTTAAGTGATAAAGATCGCTATATTGTTTCAAACGATACCCAAAAAGACATACTGCCTTACATCATTAGATTAATTGATTACATTTTTGATGCAGACAATGCGTTCACGGTCATAAAACCAAAGCTGTGTGAGATAATTTTAGATCAAGGTATCGTGCCTTGGTCATACACCGCTTATGGTGGTCATAGTTTTGATGAACATTACCGCAGTGTACTATTAAAAGACAAGAAGACGGGCGATGTATTTAGCTGCAAATTTGCTATTTATTCTTATGACTTGTACAATCAAAACACAAAACAGAATCAACCACCATCAAGCTACAGAGGAACCTATTTTATGGTTGGGATTGATTTTGGCGAGTACAGCAGTCATTCATTAGAATTAAAGCTGGATAAGTACGGAAGCATAATTGCTAATAAAGGTTTTGTGATTTCCCACGATGGTGCCATCACAATTAAGATTAGAAAGAAAAACTCGTTGACTATTGACTACGTTCAGGAGCATTTACCGCACTTAATCAAAGACGGCAAGATTTTTCTGGGTGTATTACCAACCAAAGGACCGTATTTACCAAACGATACCGCTGTGAGCAATTTTATGGCGAATGTAATCGATTATGCTTATTTGAGGTATAAGCTGAGAATGATGTACTCGTAATTACCAAAATTAATTTTTTTCCATTTATAAATTTTTAAATCCCTCTAAATTGAAGAATATTTTTCACCAAACTCTAATCGAATTTTCAAAAACAGACTCCGGTAAAACAAGGATCACCGAGATGTTTGTTGGTAATGAAAACAAAACTACAGGCTTAAAAGGCAGACCAAGTGCATATACCATTGATATTGGAATTAAGCTTAAACACCGAGGAAAAGAATTTTGGATTTTGTCTGGTGATGGTTGGAGTTACAACTCCGATCATTATATCTACATCATGGATGATAAAAAAAATCTGATCATCGAACAAATGATTGAAAATCCCAGCGAGTTCAATTATGTTGTAAAGTTTTTTAAACAAGACGGGAAAAACGATAAACGCAAAAAAAGAGTTGAGGCAGAACTAGGGTAAGCATCCGCCGAGCTACATATTTCCAGCCAATTCCCTCCGTTGCATTTTTGCCAAAAACTAATAATTATGCAACGTTCCAAAGATACGATGTTTCCGCTTATAGAGCAGTGGGAGCGCAGCGG
>JAIUMW010000416.1 GCA_022565365.1 Oceanicaulis sp. | reverse complement strand
GGGGCCCACGCGCCGGCGGCGCCCGGCCGCGCATGGCTGGCCGGCCCGGCGCGCGAGGGCGCGCGCAGCGCCGGTTCAGGCCGCGCGCACGCCGGCGAGGAATTGCGAGACCGCACTCCTGAGCGTACCGGATTCCTGATTGAGCATCTGGGATGCGGCGCTGACCTGCGACGCGCACTGACCGGTTTCGCTGGCCGCGCTGTCCACCCGCGAGATTGACTGCGACACGTCGCGCGCGCCGGCGGCCGCTTCCTGCGCCGCACGGGTGATTTCTGTGGCGGCGGCGCGCTGCTCTTCCATGGCCGCGGCGATGGCGGCGGAGATGGCGTTCATCTCGTCGATCACCTCGGCGATATTGCCCATGGCCTCCACCGTCTTGCCGGTAGCTGACTGGATGCCGGTGATCTGGTCGGAGATCGAAGCCGTTGCCCGCCCGGTCTGTTCGGCCAGGGATTTCACCTCGCTGGCCACCACGGCAAAACCCTTGCCCGCCTCGCCGGCGCGCGCCGCCTCGATGGTGGCGTTCAGCGCCAGAAGATTGGTCTGTTCGGCGATGTCATTGATCAGGCGCACAATATCGCCAATGCGCGAGGACGCCTCGTCGAGCGCGGCGACATCGGTATTGGTCTGCGTCACCCGCGCCGCGGCGGTCTGGGCGATCTGGCTGGAGCGGGCGATCTGCTGGGCGATCTCCGAGATCGAGCCTGTCATCTCTTCAGCGGCGGCGGCCACGGTGTCGACATTCTCGGCCGCCCGCGCGCCAGACTGATTGACCAGGGCGGTGGTTTGTCCCGCGCTCTGCGAGGATTCGGTCAGGGCGTTGGCCGCGACATCCATATCTTCCGCCGCCTGGCTGACCGCGCTCAGGGCGCGCTGGGAAACGGTCTCGAACTCGGCGACCAGGGCTTCGATAGCCTCGGTGCGCGCCGCGCGCGCCGCCTCATCGGCCTCGCGCTCGCTGGCCATGCGCGTGCGATCGATCGCATTCTGGCGGAACACCGCCACCGCGCGGGCCATGGCCGCGATTTCGTCGCGGCCATCATCGGTCAGCTCCTCGCCGATCTCACCGCCGGCAAGGCCCGCCATCGCGGCGTTGATGCGCTTCAGGCGGCGCAGAAGGTTGCGGCTGACATAGAGCCAGATCACGCCCAGCCCCACTGCGGCGCCCAGCAGACCGAACACCACCATCATGACCGAACCGGCCGTGATGGCGGCCCGGCCCGCCTCGCCCGCCTGGGCCTGTCCCACCAGCGCCGCCTCGCGGGTCGCCTCGACCAGCCCCGCCAGCTCAGCGTCGGCTATGCGCGCCTCTTCCACCAGATCCTCAGCGGCCTCGCCTGCTTCGATCTCGGTGCGGCGCAGGGCGAACAGGCCGTTTGCGCCTTCTGCGCGGTCGAGCAGCGCGTTGACCGGCGCTGTCATCGCCTCATCGGCGACGTCGCCCAGTATGGCCAGATTGATCTCCACCTCGTCTGCGGCGATCTCGAACGCATCACGCACCGCATTAACCTCGGCGAGGCTCGCCGCCGCGCTCAGTTCGGCATAGCGGGTCGCAGCCAGATTCACCGCCATAGCAGCGCGCAGCAGGGTTTCGATGGCGCCCGCCTCACTTGTTGAATCCAGCACCGCCTCAAGCGCATCAGCCGCTTGAGCCCGGTCGCGCAAGGCCGCAGCCAGCGCACGCTCGCGCGCGGCGCGCGCATCCAGGCGCTGGCCCACCGGACCGGACGCGGCGTTGACCGCCGCGCGCACGTCGGCCAGGGCCTGCGTAAGCGTTGCCGCCTCTTGGGCGTCCAGCCCCGCCGAGCGCAGGTCAGCAACCGCGGCGCCCGCCTCCTCAAGCAAGGCGTCCAGACGCGACGCTGAAACGGTGCGGTCAATGGAATCGCGCGAACGCGAGAACGCGGCGAACTCTCCGGTCAGCGCGGCGGACGCGGCCTGCAGCCTCTGAGCGGCGGCGGCGCGCGGCGCGGTTCGTTCAACCACCTCATCCAGCGCCCCGCCCGCAGTATGGAAAGCGATCATGCCGACGGCGACCACCGCCAGGGTCAACGCGATCACGCCGCCGAACGCCGCAATCAGGCGCGCCTGAACCGACTGGAGAGGAAAAGTCATTGCCGGAGCCCCATTAAGGTTAACGATCCATCACAAAAAAATGCGGCGCGGCCGAAGCCGCGCCGCCGTATCAGACTTTAGTCAGCAAAGGCGAAGTCGAACCGGCGCTCCAGCGTGTCGGTGCTTTCGGCGGCGGCGTAGCGCCAGGCCTCCAGCGCACGCAGCACGGCCCGCTCGAACACGCCTGCGGGGGTGGCCTCGACCACTTCGACATCCGTAACCGAGCCCTCTTCGTTCACGAGATAACGTACCGTGACATGGCCTTCGAGATTGCGCCGGTGCGCAGCGCGCGGAAACTCCGGCGCCTCATAGCTCAACAACTCGCGTTCATCATTGGCAGCCATCGCCGGAGCCACGCCCAGGCTTGCGGCCATAACCAGAGCCGCGGCGGCGGCGGAAAACT
>JAIUMW010000415.1 GCA_022565365.1 Oceanicaulis sp. | reverse complement strand
CCCAGAAGCTCCCCAAGATGGATCCGATCCAACTGGGCGACATCTATGGGGTCCTGCCGTTCGACGGGGTGCGCAACCCCAGTGCGCGGAGCAACACCAGCCACAAGGTTTTCATCCCTTACCGGACGGCGGCGAATGACTGGATGCCCAAGGTGGGCATCGCCGAAAGCGCCGGCGAGGCGGCCACCGCGGTGCAGGCCCTCATGTGCCCGGATCTCTATGATCTTCATTTCCAGCCCTTGGAGGTGACCTTCATTGATGAGGCCGGAGCCGAGCGGCGGTATACCCATGACCTGCTTCTGACCTTCCGGTCAGGGCACCGCCGCCTTGTGTTCGTGCGCAATGAGGCCAGCCTGATGAAACCCCGGACCGTCCGGGATATCCAGGCGATCATCGCGGCAACCCCCAAGGACGCCGCCGATGACATGATCGTCGTCAATGCGAACGATTACACCCGTCAGCGGCGGGAGAACCTGTTTCGCATGTATCACTGGATGTCTGTCAAAGATGACGAGGCGGACACCATCGTCTTGGAAACCGCCCGGAACCTGCGGACCCTTTACTTCATGAAGGACCTTTTTCCGCATGTGCCGATCTCACAGGCACGGGCGTTTCAGGCCTGCTACCGGCTCGTCGCCCGCGGGCTCATCCACGCAAACCTTGATCACGTCCTTTGGGAACATTCACAGATTGGAGTCGCAGCATGACCATTGTCCCTCGTTATAATTTCCTGCCCGGTACCGAGATCACCCTTTTGAACCGGCCCATGGCCGTGACCGGGGTGACGGAAAACGGCTATTCGATGGTTGGCATCGAGGATGGCGCCACAACCGTTGTCACCTTTGATCGACTGGTTGAACAGGTCAAGCTTCCGGGGGCGAAAATCAATTCGGCCCTGCCGGCAACAGGGGATCGCCACAAGCAACGCCTTGGGGGGTATGCGTCCGTCAAGGCCCTGAAAAACCCCGAGCAGAAGGCTCACGCACGGTACCATCTCGCGATGTGCAAGGCCGTCGATATCTACGTCGCGATGCGTCGCGAGGACGATCCCGCCTTTATGCCCACGGGACGCGCGCTTAACCCTGTTGACGTGCGTGAATTCATCGCGAAACAAACCTCACTGCTCCTGGGTGAACGGGTTCGGGTCAAGCCTCTGCGTGGCGGGGAGAAAACGAACGAGCGCATCCTGTATAAGGGGCGAACGATCAACGAGTATTATTCGCGCTACAAGGCTCTGGATCCGGGCGAGAGCGCCGAAGATGCCTTGGTTCCCCTTGTCCATCACCGGGGAAACCGTAAGCAGCGTTTATGTCCAAGGATCCGGGAGCTGATGACCGAAGCTTGGGAAAAGATCGGGCTGGACAGAAAGACAACCAGCGTTGCGAATGTTCATACATATCTGAAAACTCTCATCCACCAAGAGAACCTGTTCAGGCGGCTCAATGATCTGCCGGATTTTGTCACGCCAGCGGAAAAGACCGTTCGGCGGCACCGGGATATGCTCCTGTCACCAACGGAATATCTGATCGCAATCCATGGGCCGCGGGAGGCCCGCAGAAATCGCGGGAGGGGGAGCACGGATATCCGGGCACTTTGGATCGGGGAAATGTGCGGCATGGATGAACAGAAGTTCTCCATGGTGGGCGCCGCGAAAAAGGCGGGCCTCTGGAGCGTAATGTCTGACGATATTAAGGCGGCACTCGAGGCGGCAGATGAATACATCCGCAAAAGGCTGCATATCATCATCTTGTATGACGTGGCGAGCCGGATGCCGCTTGCCTGGATCATCACCGAAAACCCAAATGCCGAGGCGACCCTTGCGCTGCTGCGCATGGCGACCCGTGACAAGACCCGCGAACAGCGGCGCTACGGATGCCTGAACGAGCCGGCCCGGGGTTGCGGAATTCGGTATTTGCGCAATGATAACGGGACCGGTCTCCGGAATTCCACGGTTATCGGATCCCTGATGGGCATGGGCACGGTCAATGCCATCACCCGGACATATTCGCCCGGTGACCGGGCGCCAGATGAACGTGTATTTGGAACGCTGGAATCCCGTTTCTTCAAGCTGATGCCCGGCTACACCGGGCGGCGTCCGGGGGAACTGCCCGGCTATGACGCTATCCGGAACGGTGTGGTTGATGTGGAAACCCTTTACGCGATGCTGACCCGCTATCTGGTGGATGAGTATCCGTTCGAGCGACATTACGGGGTCGGCATGGGCGGGCGGCGGCCATGGGATGTCTATCAGGAGATCAACAAGACACGGTATCAGGTGGAACTGCCCGATCCGAACACCCGGCGCATCCATCTGGGCTGGGAGGTCGAGGCTACCCCTTCCGATGATGGTGTCCTTGTCTTCGGTGGCATCTGGTTCAATTCTGACGAACTGCAAAGCATCCGGGACGAACAGTTCTTCAAAGGGAAGGTCCAGGTCTTCGTGGACCCGGACAATCTGAATATCGCGACAGTGTTGATGCCCGGCTATCGCGATCCCATCGAGGTTCATCTGCAGATGACCGTCT
>JAIUMW010000414.1 GCA_022565365.1 Oceanicaulis sp. | reverse complement strand
CGATGTCATATTTGATCCGCCAGAAAGTGAACACCAAGTGACATCATTTGCATCATTATCACAGCTGCGTAAATTGAATCTTGGTCTCTGAGTTCCAGAATTTGTATAATTTGTGTCACTTGAATTCAACGTAGAGCTGATCGTATAAGATGTTGTTCCATGAGCTGAACTAGATCTCCCTGTTACTATAACAGTAAATGGATCATTCCAATTTGTGTTATCAAATGTGTGTGAAGTATCACTTAGTTCAGATATATCTGTATTTGAATTTGATAAATTAATGGTCACTGGATGAGCAGGGATAGTTCTGAGTCTAATTCTAATATTGGAATAAGTTCCTGCAAATCTATTGCTTTCATCTGTAGCCATACCATTAAAATCTCGAATTCCATTCGATGTTGTATTTAAATTCGTCCATGAACCATTGTTTATAGCGACTCTTATTCCTTGAACATCTCTATCAATATTAGTTACTGTGACATCTCTCGGTTTTATATTATGGTACAACGATGCATTTCCATTGGAAGCTACTGCATTCAATGTTCTTACAGTCCATTGTTTATTTCCATCCACTTCAAGATCAGCTTTTGGAGTTATAGTTACTGTCTGCCTCTGATTTGCTAGTGTAGCCGCATCTGTTAGAACCAATTGTTTTGAAGCCGGAGTTGTTATTTCTCCTTCTCTGTGGCCAACGTTTCTAGAATCAAACAAATCATCAAATCCCAATGTAACTGTTTGACCAGCCTGTGCTGGAACTGTAAATACTACAGTAAAGTTTGCATCCACTCCTCCCGATGTTTGTCCAACTGTTGTAGCATTTTGTGGTTCTTGGGTATCCCGACTCATATTCGAAACCAATATTGCAGGTCTATGTAGATCTGTAATGTTAACTCTTACAGGAACTCCTTGAAGATTATTGAATACTGGATTACCGCTTGAAGAAGTCCCAATGCTTATATTGACCGGAGTTTCTGGATCTTGAACTGTTGTATTAATTGCTGTAACCTTGACTCTTCCATGAGTTGTGCTGTTCCAATTGGAAGAATCAAAAGTTATGGAATTCGGGTTAACCGTAGCTCTCCCTGGTTCTGGACTGGTAATTGGAACTGTAACAGTTTGAGCGCCAGGATCGCTACTTAAGCGAACGACAAACTCTCCGGTGAAATGTCCAAATCCAGCACATTGCCCTAAAGCTACTACATCAATATCACAAAAATCGGATGCAACAAATCCCGCAACCCCACCAATAACAGGTTCAATAAGATTGATTGTTGTAGGACTTACTAATATGGATGCAACAGTTGAATCACCAGGGTTACTTGCTTGAGAATCCAAGTTTGTTACAGAAACTGAATCTGCTGATAGACCATTATAGCTTGTATCATCACTTGCAGTATCTGCCAAGGTTACAAGATAATTTTTATTTCCATCTTCCACACCATCATCCACTGCATTTACAGTGACTTTCTGAGGAGTGTTCCAATTTGCCGGAGTAAATGTGAGACTGGTTCTGTCTAATGTGCCTTCTTGAGTATTTGCACTTGTCAAGGGATCAATAATCACATCATTGGTAGGAGCCGGATCTCCGGAAATTGCCACCCAGAATACAGCTGTGGTTCCAATCCCATTCTCTCCATCGCTTGATCCATCTGTTGTTCCTACCTCTCGGGTTGTCAAATTCCTCGGAAAAACGGCAACCGAATATTGATTAATATCCAGTACTACGAATGGCCAGTTATCTACAGTCAATGCTTCGAATTTGGGATCGGTAGAAATTAACGAGTTAAAAATCAAATCCACCTCTTTGTTACCATCCGCTATCCCATCCAATACACCTGTGATAGCAATGTTCTGCGGAACATCCCAATTATCCGGAGTGAATGATAGTTCACTTTTATCAATTGTTGCTTGTGCTGTATCTCCTGAGATTACGGGAACAGTCACTTCTGCTGATGGTCGCAGAGTTAAAACCACCTGGACATTCGTTGTTCCACCTTCATAAACAAAGGGAGATTCATCTGCAATAAGTTTCACGCCACCTCGACGTTCTCCTCCACCTCCAAAAAGCTCACTCAACCCAAAAAGAACTCGATCACCTTCACTGATTGCACGGTTGCAACCTGTGGAAAAAAATTGCACTATAAATAGGCTCAAGATAAGCACTAAACTTTTAAAGATGTATTTTGTATGCATGGTAAAACCTCTCCAACAAATATCCGGAAACCCAAATATATTATTTCCTGAAAAGATGTCAAAAAAAAAATTTACGCTAAATATTAAAAATTAGCACTAAATATAGATTGAAAAATAAGATATATTGATAATAAATTATTTTTATATATAGCTCAATGTTGAAATATTTATATCCTTTAACAGTTTTGAGAATCTGATTCCATTACTTAGGGATTTAGTCGCGGTGGCTTAATATCGACTTTTACAGGTGTAGACCAATTGCTACCATCTGCGGATCTTGAAGATGTTAGATAAGGTTGCCTCTGGGGTCTAGAATTACCCCCATCTAGGAAATAATTG
>JAIUMW010000413.1 GCA_022565365.1 Oceanicaulis sp. | reverse complement strand
GACATGAGAGTTCTTCTGAGCGCATTACCTAGGGTTGTTCCATAGCCACGCTCAAAAGGCTCAGCTACGAACTTACCATAGTTTGGATTACTAACTTCAGTTACGAAGTCAATTTTTTTTGGTCTTTTAAAACCTTTTAACAAATTTTTCGGAGACAATGGACTATCCTTATTTCCTTATTTTGGTTACTTAGAATACAATTCCACGATAACTTGTTCTTTAACGGGAATTTCTATATCTTCTCTTGCCGGCATTCCGGTTATTTCTCCTGTTAGATTGGTATAATCAGCTACCAACCACTCAGGAGTACGACTTAAGGACTGAGCTAACTTCAGGTTTTCTTCCAAAAATGGTGAAGTCCTGAATTTCTCTCTAATCTCTATCTTATCACCAATACTTACTCTGTATGATGGAATATCTACTCTCACTCCATTCACTAAAATATGTCTGTGAGCAATGAAATTTCTGGCTTGTCTTCTTGTTACTGCAAAACCTAACCGGTATACAACATTGTCTAATCTTCTTTCCAAGAATTGGAGAAGTTGCTCCCCGGTAATACCCGGGATTCTGTTAGCTTCTTCGAAGTATCTTCTAAATTGTTTTTCAAGAACGCCATACAATCTTTTTACTTTTTGCTTCTCTCTCAACTGAGTAGCATATTCAGAAAGCTTACCTTTTCTCTTTGGAGGTAAACCAGGAGGATACTTTCTTTTTTCAAAGCTGGATTTTTCTTTATTAAAATTGTGACTTGATTTTAAAAGAAGGTTAACCCCTTCTCTTCTACTTAATTTTACAACAGGACCGCGATATCTTGCCATATAGTTCCTTACACTCTCGTTCTTTTTCTTGGCCTACATCCATTATGAGGAAGAGGAGTGATATCTTTTATAAATTTCACGTTCAAACCTTTGGATGCTAGAGAACGGATTGCCGACTCTCTTCCAATTCCGGGACCAGACACCATTACATCTACTTCAGAAAGTCCAGCAACTTCTATAGCTTTATCAGCCGCATTAGAGGCCGCAATCTGTGCAGCATAAGGAGTAGATTTTTTAGATCCACGAAATCCCATCATCCCGGATGAGGACCATGATATTACATTCCCAGCCATATCCGTCACAGATACTATAGTGTTGTTAAAAGAGGCTTGAATATAAACCTTCCCCTTAGGGACATTTTTCTTCTCTTTCTTTTTAACTTTTTTATCTTTCTTGCCTTTAGTGTCTTTATCCATTATATATTAAATCCTATTACTTAGTAACTTTCTTCTTATTGGCAACTGTCTTCTTGCCACCTTTTCTAGTTCTTGCATTGGTCTTGGTCTTTTGTCCACGAACAGGAAGACCTTTTCTATGTCTTAAACCTCGATAACAACCAATATCCATGAGTCGCTTTATGTTTAAGCTAACTTCACTACGAAGATCCCCTTCCACTCGAAAGCCATCCTCGATTTCTTTTCTGATTGCCGCTTCTTGTTCATCAGTCAAATCTTTTACTCGAATTGACTCATCAACATTAGCTTGCTTCAATATCTTTCTCGAAGATGTTAAACCAATTCCGAAAACATAGGTAAGTCCTATAATGATTCTTTTATCTTTAGGTAAATCAACGCCTGATATACGTGCCATATTTTATCTCTGCCTCTGCTTGTGTTTCGGGTTAGAACATATTACTCTGATGACACCTTTTCTACGGATCACCTTACAACCTGAACAAATTTTCTTTACTGAACTGCGAACTTTCATGTTATTCCTTTACTTTTTTCTATATGTGATTCGACCTTTGGACAAATCATAAGGGGATAATTCTACGGTAACCTTATCTCCAGGCAAAATTCGAATGTAGTGCATTCTCATTTTTCCCGATATATGGGCTAATACATTATGTCCATTCTCCAATTCCACTCGGAACATGGCATTGGGTAGAGTTTCCTGAACTATCCCATCGATTACTATTGCTTCTTCTTTAGCCAAAATTACCCCAATACACTCAAAATTTCCATAGTTATTTCTTCCATACTACCAACTCCATTTACCTCTTTTAGAATACCTTCTTTACGATAGTAATCTATTAAAGGGAAGGTTTTATCGTTGTAGTTCTTTAAACGATTTTTGATCGTTTCTTCATTATCATCCGCACGACCTTCAATTTTAGCACGACTCAAAAGCCTATTCACCAATTCCTGATCCGGCACAGCAAGATTTACTACTGCGTCTAAATCCATTTTAGTTTCGCGGAGAATTTTTCCCAAAGCTTCAGCTTGTTCCACTGTGCGGGGAAATCCATCCAAAATAAAGCCTTTTGAGCAGTCTGGCTCGGCAAGACGATCTTTAATAATGCCTATAACTACAACATCTGGAACAAGGTCCCCTGCGTCCATAAATTTTTTGGCTTCTAAGCCCATAGGAGTAGAATTTTTCACTGCTTCACGTAGGATTTCTCCGGTAGATATTTGTGGTATCTTGAACTTTTCCTTAATAGTTTCGGCTTGTGTTCATTTTCCCGCTCCTTGGGTACCCATAAAAATAATCTTATTCATTTATCTACCAACCT
>JAIUMW010000412.1 GCA_022565365.1 Oceanicaulis sp. | reverse complement strand
TTGAGAAGCTGTTTGGTCAGGCGGGCGGGAATTTGCCAATCGCTTTCCCTGGTCACCTTGCCCAGGCGCAAGGCGAATTTCCGCTTCTGACGAAGCGCCTGGAAAAGCTCTTCGCGGAATTGCGCCTGATCGGTCTTGGCAAATTCAATGCGGCGGTTCGCAATCGGGTGATGAGCGACGCCGTCGTAGGGTCGAGCGTCGTAGTAAAACAGACGATAGACGTGGTCCAGACACCGGCTGTTCCTTTGCCTTTCGGGCTCGCCGATCAGCCGCTGAACATGGCGCTTGCAGAGAACACGTGCATATTCTGCGACGGCTTGTGGCGTTCCGCTAAATCGGCCATCGTTAACCTTGGGCAGCCGCTTGATGAAAAAGCCCCCGTCGATGAGGAGCGCTATCCGCCTGGTCCTCATTGCCTTCCCCCCTCGACCGGGAAGCGGGCAATAAAAAAGCCCCAGGGTTTCGGCACACGCTCAGGATAAACGAGCGGGCGTACTCCCAAGGGGCGGATACCTCCCAAACCTAGGACGTTCGGGAACGGTTTGCAATTGCGCATTCGAACTTTCATGCCGCCGGCAAAGCCGTTGCCGGAACCAGGAACGACCATTTCCGCAGCCGCGGCACAAGGGTTCCGTTCGCTTCTCATGCCACTTTCTCTTTCGGCACGAGGCCGTCGATCAGTTTGTCGAACTCCGCCGCGATCTCGTAGACGGCGGTGAATTCGGCAAAGGCCCAGCGGCCGTAGCGTTCGAGATTGTTGACCCCCGGCACCCAGTAGGCGCGCAGGGCGTTTGCCTTTTCCTTGGCATCCTCGCCGCGAAAGCCCTTGATCTCGACGATCAGGTTCAGCGGCTCGGCCTGGCCGGCATCGCCCTGGACGATGAAGTCAGGGAGATATTTGCGCGGCGGCGCGCCCATCAGGTAGGGCACCTCGAGACCGAGATTCTGGTTCTTGACGTAAGCGCGCACCTTGGGGTGCGCCTCGGCCACGCGGCAGAACTCGGCCTCCCAGTCACTGTCGCAGACGATCCAGTTGACCTGGCACTTGCGCGGGTCGGTCTGCCAGCGGGTTTCCTTCGAGGTGGTGAAATTGACGAACGCCGTCGAGCCGGTGGGGTTGTAGGCGTCGAGGATCGCCTTGACCGGGCGGTCGCCGGCCAGCGTTTCGGTGATCGCGGCCTTGATCTTCTCGGCCGCCCTGTCGGCGATTTCGGTATAGATCAGCTGCGCGGGATAGGTGCCGCCGGCGCATTGCAGGTATCCGCCGTCCAGCCATTGGCGTGCGATGCGCTTGAGCTGGCCGAACAAATGCAGCTTCGGCTCTTCGCCCGGGTCGCGGTATTTGTTGTAGAGCAGGTGTCGCGCGAGGTGGAACAGGATGGTCGAGGGCCGCATGTCCGCCAGGTGCGCGACCGTCAGATCGACGCCTTCGCCGACGATGCCCTGATTCGTGGTCCCCGACGGGCCGACCAGGTCCGGCGTCAGATGCAGGACGTGATCCGGCCCGAAGGCCGCTTCCAGCCGCGCGTCGGGCAGCTCGACGCGGTAGCCCTCGACGCGCGGAAAGACGAGGGTCAGCGCATCGCGATCGGGCTTGACGGCATGGACCCGCACCGTTTCGCGCGGCTTGGCCAGCGGGGCGACGACCGGTTTGGCGGCGAAGTCGAACGGGATGCCCAGCACATCGGCATATTCGACGTCGAACAGCCCCTCCTCGTTGAGGTCGTAAGACTGCCGGCGCAGGCCGCGGCCGACCACCTGTTCGCACAGAAGCTGGGTTCCGAAGGCGCGAACGCCCAGGATGTGGGTGACGGTGTTGGCGTCCCATCCTTCCGTCAGCATCGAGACCGAGACGACGCAGCGCACCTGTTCGCCCAGCCGGCCCTTCTTGCCGACGGTGTTCATCACCTCGCGCAGCAGTGTCGCGTCGTCGATGCTGTCCCCGGCCTGCGCGTCGCCGGCGCGTTCGGCCATCTCCTGGCGAAAGCGTTCGATCTCTTCCCCCGCCATCTCGCGGAAGTTCTTGTCGAGAACTTCGCCGGAGTCGAGCTGGGCCGAGTCGATCAGGATGGTGTTCGGACGGGCGATGCTGTTGCCGTGGTCGTCAAAATTCCGGAAGAGCGCCAGGCGGCCATTCTCCAGCCTGCGCGACCCGTCATCGTTCTCGCGGTGGAAGCCGGAGACGTATTTGTAGATCAGCTCCGAGGTCGCGGTGTTGTTGCACACGACGATGAAGACCGGCGGCACGCCGATGCCCGCATTCTCCCAAAGGGCGAAGGTTTTCTCGTAATGGCCATAGAGGGCTTCGAGAGCGGTCGACAGCTCGGTCGGCAAGCTCAAGGGATCGTGCGACTTGCCCGCGCCCCGCCCTTTCTTCGGCAACTTCTTGCCGATATGGTCCCATAGGTTGCGGAACTTCGGCGTGTCGCCGCCCGGCACATTGTCGGCGACCGGCACGCGCGGCAGCTTGACGATGCCGCATTCGATCGCGTCCATGAGCGAGAAGTCGCTCATCGTCCACGGGAACAGGGTGCCTTCCGCATAGCCCGAGCCGCGCAGGAA
>JAIUMW010000411.1 GCA_022565365.1 Oceanicaulis sp. | reverse complement strand
GATGAAATCACCTTCCGCTATCTGCAGGGCCGGGCCCATGCGCCCAAGGGCGCCGCGTTCGAGGCGGCCAAGGCGCGCTGGGCGCAGCTGCGCAGCGATGCAGGTGCGGTGTTCGATGCCGAGGTGCGCCTCGACGCCTCGCGCCTGGCGCCCATGATCACCTGGGGCGACAGCCCGGACATGGCCGCGCCGGTGGATTCCAGCCCGCCCGCGCCATCCTCGGCCAAGATGACCGAGGCGTTGGCCTATATGGGCTTCAAGCCGGGCGAGGCGCTGCTGGGCGAAAAGATCGATGCGGTGTTCATCGGCTCGTGCACCAATGCGCGCCTGTCCGATCTGCGCGAAGCGGCATCGGTGATGGCCGGTCGATGTGTGAAGGCGGGCGTGCGCATGCTGGTCGTGCCGGGCTCTGAAGCGGTCAAGCGCGCGGCGGAGGCTGAAGGTCTCGATGCGATCTTCCGCACTGCCGGAGCTGAATGGCGCGAGCCGGGCTGCTCCATGTGCATCGCCATGAACGGCGATAGCGGGCGGCCGGGCGAGCTCATCGTCTCCACCTCCAATCGCAATTTCGCCGGGCGCCAGGGTCAGGGCGTCCGCACCGTGCTGGCGAGCCCGGCCCCAGCCGCAGCCTCGGCAGTCGCCGGCGCCATCGACGATCCACGCCGCATTCTGGAGGCCTCCCATGCGCAATGAACCCCTCCTGACCATCATCGCCCCAGCCTTCACCCTGCCGGAGGCCAATGTGGACACCGACCAGATCATTCCGGCGCGCTTCCTGACCACCACGACACGCGGCGCGCTGAGCGAGGCGTGCTTCCACGACTGGCGCTTTCATGGCGATGGCTCGAAGAAGCCGCACCGGCTCAATGACATCTCCCAAGGCGCGGCGCGCATTCTGGTGGCGGGGCATAATTTCGGCTGCGGGTCTTCGCGTGAGCATGCGCCCTGGGCGCTGAAGGATTTCGGGTTCCGGGCCGTGGTGACCACGCGCGCCGCCGACATCTTCCGCTCGAACGCCTTCAAAAACGGGCTGGTCATCTGCGAGGTGGACGAGGCGTCCCACGCCGCCCTGATGGACCGCGACGGGCTGGAGATGAGCATTGATGTCGCGGCGGGCAAAATCACCGCCGGGAACATCACCGCCGGATTCGTGCTGGAGCCGTTTGCGCGCACCTGCCTGATCGAAGGCGTCGACCCGATGGGCTATATCCTGGCCCAGGGCGAGGCCATCGCACAATTTGAAGCGGACCGAGCCGCATGAGCGCGCGCATCCTGCTCCTGCCCGGCGACGGCATCGGCCCGGAGGTGACCAAGGCCGCCCGGCTGTGCCTTGAAGCGGTGGGCGCCGCGTGCGGGCTGTCGCTGAGCTTTGAGGAAGCCCCCTTCGGCGGCGCCGGGATTGATGCGTGCGGCGAGCCTCTGCCAGCAGAGACACTGGCCAAGGCCAGGGCCAGCGATGCGGTCTTCCTGGGCGCGGTGGGCGGTCCGGCCTGGGATGGCGGCGCGGTGCGTCCTGAAGCGGGGCTCCTGGGTTTGCGCAAGGCGCTGGGCCTGTTCGCCAATCTGCGTCCGGTGAAAGTCATGGCCGGGCTGGAGGATTTCTCGCCCCTGCGCGCAGAACGGGTGCGCGGAGCCGATCTGCTGATTGTGCGCGAGCTCACCGGCGGGCTGTATTTCGGCGCCCGCGAAGAGGGGCGCGAGCGGGCGTCCGACACCTGCGTCTACACACGCGACGAGGTCAGCCGCATCGCCAGCGTGGCGTTCGAGGCTGCGCGCGGACGCTCGGGCCGGGTGACCAGCGTGGACAAGGCCAATGTGCTGGCCACCTCCCGCCTCTGGCGGGCGGTGGTGGAGGATGTGGCGAAAGACTACCCGGACGTGGCGCTGGACCATCAGCTGGTGGATTCGTGCGCCATGGCGCTGGTCCCCCATCCGGCGCGCTTTGACGTCATCCTGACTGAAAACCTGTTCGGCGACATCTTGTCGGACGAGGCCGCCGTGATCGCGGGCTCCATCGGCCTTCTGGGCTCGGCGAGCCTGGGCGCGGGCGGGCCGGGCCTGTTTGAACCGATCCACGGCAGCGCGCCGGACATCGCCGGACAGGACAAGGCCAACCCCGCCGGCGCCATCGCCAGCGCGGCGCTGCTCCTGCGCCATGGCCTGAGAGAGGCGAGGGCGGCTGAACTCATAGAAGCGGCGCTGGAGGCGGAATTGCGCGCCGGGCCACTGACCGCGGATCTGGGTGGTTCAAGCGGCTGCGCAGCGTTTGCGGGCCGTGTGGCGGCGCGGATTGCGAAGGACGCGGCGCGGGCGGCTTGAGGGTTTGGTGGTTGGCGACCCACTCATTTCACCTAAGCTGTTTTCGCGGTCGACCCCGGACTTGGTCCGGGGGAGCGCCGGGACCCATCCACCCAGCCTCTCCACCGCCCAAGCGGTTCAGACATAGCGGGATGGGTCCCGGACAGCCGCTTCGCGGCGTCCGGGAAGGCAGGTTCGGTCGCGCCCGTTTCTATATCCCCCCGCCTGCGGGGGGAGTGCCGCCTAGCGGCGAGGGGGGGGCCGGCAGAGGGT
>JAIUMW010000410.1 GCA_022565365.1 Oceanicaulis sp. | reverse complement strand
CCTTTCTCTAATTCTATTTGGTCATTTTCAATTTCATCAGGAACAATTAATTTGATATTAAATTTCTCGTCTTTTATTGTTTTGTTTAAGTCAGGTCTAACAAGTTTTGAGAGTTTGTCTTTTAATTTTTTAAGACTGTCTCTATTCCATTCGTCAATTCTTATTCCTGAAATTTCTAAAACTGTTCCGTGTTTTATTGAATAATTTGATTTTTTTAATTCTCTGTGGTCAACTGGTATTGTAATAAATTCTTTCTTTTGGTCTTCTTCAAATTTTGTCCAATCAACATATAGATTTTCAATTTTTGCATTAGGGTTATCTTTGATGGTAATTAAATTTAAATATCTACCAAGTCTATCGCAAGAAAATCTTCCTACTCCTTTTGCCCCAGCATACAATCGCTCTGACCTTATTTTATCTCTATAGTCCAAGTCTTCTGTGCCATCTCTCTTTGCTGAATATGCAACAAATAGCCATTTATTAATTAAATCATCATAATCCATTCCTTTCCCATTATCTTGAATAATGATTTTGGCATTTTCTGAATACAGGTTCTCAAATGTAATTATAACTTCAGTTGCCTTCGCATCAAAAGAATTCTTTACTAATTCAAAAACAGCAACGAAATTGTCTGTGATTAATTCACTCCCGATTAAGTTTTTTAAACCAGAACTAATTTTAAAAAATTCGTTGCTCATCTTTCTAAAAGTTGTTTTAAAATTAAACCACTTTGCTCACCAAAAAGTGGTGGTATAGCGTTTCCGATCTGTGAATATCTTGGAACTTCTTGTGTTCTGCGTTTTCCACCAGTTGTATATTTTCCTTGAAAATGATACCAGTCAGGAAAAGACTGAATTCTTGCATATTCCCTTACAGTTAATATCCTTGGTTCAGAGTAATGTATATAATCGTCTGGCAATGTTGTTATCGTTGGGCTTTTCTCGTTTTTGTCTAGTGGTATTATAGTGTGCTTTTTTATATTGAATCGTTCTCGTGTTTTAGCATCAATGTCTTTGTTCTTTCTACAGGTTTTAAGGATAACATCAAATTTTTCAACTATATCGGGTCGGTGTTTAGGGAAACGATGACTATCAGCAATTGTGCTTTCAACTCCTTCTCTCATCAAAGTTTGATATGGGCTTTTAATTTTTGAATAGATTCCTGCTTGAAAACTTTTTGTGTCGGGAGATTCTTTTAATCCATTTGCTTTAAGCAAATCAGAAATGGCATCTTTAAGATTTGTATTTACAGTTAGGTTTTTTACTGAAAGAAATGAATGTCTATTTTCCTTGATTGTTGAGAAAAATGTTTCAGCTAAATCTTTTGAGGCATTTTCTAAATCTTTTCTTACACCAACTAAAATAAATCGGGTTCTTTTTTGAGGAATTCCATATTCGCCAAAATTTACTAATTCACCTTTCACAAAATACCCTGCTCTGTTCAAAGCATTTTCTACATAAGATGAATATTCTTTTCCCTTGTCTTTATTTTTTTTGAATTCCATTGTAAATCCTTTTACATTCTCAAAAAATAGAATCTTGGGTTTTATGATTTTTATGAAGTCAATATAAGATTTGATTAAGTTATTTCTCTGGTCGTTTTCGTTTCTTCTTCCTGCCATTGAAAAACCTTGGCAAGGCGGACCACCTGCCACAAGGTCAACCTTGTTTTTCAAATTTTCAAAATTGTCTTTATATAGCTTAATCGCATTATCAATCTCAATGTTCTCTTTTGGAAACCAGGTTGGCCAATTGAAATGGTTTCTATTATCAATTAGATTGTGTTTTAATGTCTTGAATGCGTCTGGACTTTTTTCAATGGCAAACAATCCTTTCCAACCAGCATTGTGAAGCCCTAAAGACAGACCGCCACAGCCAGCAAACAAATCGATATATGTAGGTTGCTTTTCCATTATTTAACTTTCTTTAGTTTTAGGTGTCCACAAACTTTATTAAGAATTTCAGTTGGCTCAACATCAATTGCAAGAGCAATTAGAAACAACTCTTCCGCTTTAAGTTTTGTTGATTCATTTCTGCTCAACTCACTCAATCGTGAAGTGCTAATACCCGTTTTACGAGATACATCTGCCTTTTTGATTGACTTTTTTGATAAAAACTCACCTAATACGGTCATAGTACAGTTTTTCTTATTTGTTTAGCAAAGATATGTATTTATTTAGAAAATCTATATAAAAATACTGATTATCCAAAGTGGTCTGGCAAAATTGGCTCTTTTGGTTTTGCCTGTATGTCGGCTTGTGCGGTCGGGGCAAAACCAAATGTGCCAATGTGCGGTTGGCAGAATTTCAAAATATTTTGTGCGGTGGGGAAAAAAATAAAACACGAAGCGTTGGGCTGTCGTGTCGGCAAAAAGTCTGCTGTTAAGTTTATATGTCGTCCTATCGTTTCGATAATTTTCTGTCAGTTTAATGGTTGTTGTGTCGTTTGTTACGCTTGCCTATAATCGGGTCAGGCTGGGGAATTTCACCCCAACCTTCCCACAGAACCGTGCGTGAAAGTCTCCCTTCACACGGCTCTTCATGTTCTTTGTCGCTGCTAAAATAGCATTTAAGGTTGTACCAAT
>JAIUMW010000409.1 GCA_022565365.1 Oceanicaulis sp. | reverse complement strand
GGCGCCCGGCTCGCTATAGGGTCTGGGGATCGAGAGGGAGGTGGACATGGAATGCGTCTCCGGACGGGCGCGCCAATGGACTTGTGAGGGCGTACTTATCGGCTGGCGCGCGCGAGGCAAGCCGCCCGCGCCGTTTCGCCGCAAATCAGGCGCACGCCGGGACTGGTCAGGGCGCCCCCTTCGGCTTACCCTTTACGTAAACGTCAGGGAGGAAGCGCCATGCCGCTCGACACATTCCGCAAAGAAACCCGCGCCTGGCGGGAGGCCAACTGCCCCGCCAGCATGCGCAAGCCCATCGCCTCGGAAGCCGATATCTGCTGGGGCGGCCGCAGCTGGACCTTCGCCAGCGAGGACCAGAAAATCTGGCTCGAACGCATGGTGGAAAAGGGCTGGACGGTGCCCGCCTGGCCCAAGGAATACGGCGGCGCGGGCCTGTCCAAAGAGGAGGCTTTCATCCTCAAAGAAGAGATGAAGGCGATCAAGGCGCGCTCGCCGCTGGACAGTTTCGGCATCTGGATGCTCGGCCCGGCGCTCCTGAAATACGGCACCCATGAACAGAAGCTGGAGCACCTGCCCCCGATCGCCCGCGGCGAAATCCGCTGGTGCCAGGGTTATTCAGAACCCGGCGCAGGGTCAGACCTCGCCTCGCTGCGCACCAAGGGCGTGCTCAAGGGCGATCACTACACGGTCACCGGCCAGAAGGTGTGGACCAGCTATGCTGACCAGTCCGACTGGATTTTCGCGCTTGTGCGCACCGAAGCCGACGCGGCCAAGCATCTGGGCATTTCCTTCCTGCTGATCGACATGGATCAGCCGGGCGTGACGACCAAGCCCATCAAGCTCATTTCCGGCAAATCGCCCTTCTGCGAGCCCTTCTTTGACGACGCCAAGGCCCTCGTGTCCAACCGTCTGGGCAATGCGGGGCAAGGCTGGGACATCGCCAAATACCTGTTAAGTCACGAGCGCGCAGGCATCGTGTCCGAGGCGGCGTGCGGCGGCATGAACCCGGTCGAGGCCGCCCATCAATCGGGCGAAGTCGACGAAAAGGGCCGCCTGGCCGACCCGATCCTGCGCGGCGATGTCGCCCGCCTGACCATTGACGGCCTTGCTTTTGAAGCGACTTTGCGCCGCACCAAGGAGGAAGGCGACCATGGCGAGGGCGTGGGCGCGCGCGCATCCATGCTCAAATATGTCGGCACCGAGCTGAACAAGCGCCGCCACGAGCTCAATATGTCAGCACTGGGCAGCGATAGCCTCTTGTGGGAAGGCGAAAAAGACAGCGATGGCGATCCGGCCCGGGCCTGGCTGCGCGCACGCGCCAACTCCATCGAGGGCGGCACAAGCGAAGTACAGCTGAACATTGTCGCCAAGCGCGTGCTCAATCTGCCGAGCGCGTAAAGCCATTTAATTCAAAGGAATATCCAACATGTCTTTCGTTCTGAACGAAGAAGAAACCATGCTGCGCGACGGCGCCCAGCAATTCCTGGAAAAGCAGGCGCCGGTCACGGCCCTGCGCGCTCTGCGCGACAATGCCGACCCCCACGGTTTCTCGCGTGATCTGTGGGCCGCCATGGCCGAGATGGGCTGGTGCGGCATTCTGGTCAGTGAAGACCATGGCGGGGTGGATATGGGCTGCGCCGCGGCCGGGCTGGTGCTCGAACAGATCGGGCGCAACCTGACCGCCTCGCCCTTCCTGACCACCGCCGTGATGGGCGCCAGCGCCTTCAAACTCGCCGGTACGGATGCCCAGAAGGACGCCTGGCTGCCGAAAATCGCCGCAGGAGAGATCGTCATCGCCCTGGCGCTGGACGAGCGGGCGCGCCACGACCCGTCTCACGTCAAGGCCAAAGCGGTCAAAGACGGCAACGGCTTCCGCCTGTCGGGCGCCAAGAAACACGTGGTCAACGGCGCCGGCGCCGATCTGCTGATCGTCGCGGCGCGCACCGAGGATGACCGGATCAATCTCTTCCTGGTCTCGCCCGGCGCCGAAGGCGTCACCCGCACGCCCCGGCGCACGCTCGACAGCCATGTGCCCGCCGACATCAATTTCGACGATGTGAAGCTCGACGGCGACGCGCTGCTGGGCGGGGCTGAAGACAGCGAGGCGGCCTACCGCCACCTCCTGGACATTGGCCGCGCCGCGCAGGCCGCTGAGGCGCTGGGCGTCGGCCAGAAGGCGTTTGACATGACGCTGGATTACATCCGCGAGCGCGAGCAGTTCGGCGTCGCCATCGGCACATTCCAGGGCCTGCAGCACCGCGCCGCCCATCTCTATGGCGAGCTGGAGCTGGCCCGCTCTCTGGTGCGCCGCGCCCTCACCGTGCTGGACACCCAGCCCGCCCAGGCGCCGCTCTGGTGCGCCGCCGCCAAGGCCAAGGCCACCGCCGTGTCGCGCCTTGCGGCCAGCGAGGGCATCCAGATGTTCGGCGGCGTCGGCATGACCGACGAGTATGATATCGGCCTCTACTACAAGCGCGCCCAGGCCGCAGGCGAGTTCCTGGGCGACGACGCCTTCAATGCGGGCGAAGTGGCGCGCCAGAGCGGGTAGTGAGGACGGGGCTATCGCATTTGAACTTGGGCCCT
>JAIUMW010000408.1 GCA_022565365.1 Oceanicaulis sp. | reverse complement strand
CATCCTAAAATAGATGCAACTTCTTTAGTACATAACATACTTAAAAATTTTAGTTAATAAATATGCCTTAGAAGCCCTATTGAAAAATGATTTTACCTCGGTGGTTTGTGCTACACAATTTAAAAAAAGTTTATAAAAAAAAACTTGTGTATTAAATAATAGTGTGTATATTTGCATCAATAAAGATAAAAATTGAGGTAATCACATTATTTCAAGTAGACCGCATTCTACTGCAAATAGTTTGCGGTTTGCCTCGTTCGGCGTTTCAAAGTTACATCTAACTTTAGAAATTTGCCTATTTTATTTCAGAAAGAATTTAACAATTTCGCTTGTGTTTTGTGGATAAAAATTTATTCCCTTGTCGGTAAAGGGTTATAGATGGGCTTAATTTATTTTTAGTGTAGTAAGTGAAGCAAGTGAAGTATTAAAAAAAACTTTTTTTACATATCCAATTTAATTTTGTCGGCTGCTTTGCGTTTTGACTTGTCAACTATTTTTGCATAAATCTGCGTTGTTTTCAGGTCTTTATGACCTAACATTTTGGAAACGGTGTAAATATCCGTACCGTTAAATAGTTGCAAAGTTGCAAATGTATGCCTAAAACAATGAAAGGTAATATCTTTAGTTACTCCTGCTGCTCCAATCCATTGAAATAGGTGTTTGTTATGATAGGCTGAATATTTAAGCCCTTCAAATACGTGTTTATCCTGTGGCATATCCTTTGGGTTTTCTGTTCCATTTACAAATTTGTATGCCTGTTCTGAAATAGGATAATATTCAACGTTCTTAGTTTTCTTTTGACTGAAATTTATGAAATAACCTTGCCCCTCAATGTATTCCAGTTCGCTCCATGTCATTTTTTGAATATCTGAAAACCTCAATCCTGTAAGGGCTGAAAACAGGGCTGCACGTTTCAATAAATCATTGTTGCACGGTGTTTTTACAAGTTTATTCAGTTCCTCAATGGTTAAGTATTCCCGTCTTGTTTCGGCTGCTTTTATAGGGCTTATTTTTCCGTTCAGGTCGGTTTGTAGTATGCCGTCTTTATAGGCTTGTTTCAATGCAGCTTTTACCTTATTGAAGTACGAAACGGCTGAATTTTGTGAAAGGGTCGTTTTGTCGCTCTTTTTACTTTTGGTTGTAAGTAGGTATTCTTTGAAATCCTCTAAAAACTTTTCGTTGAGGTCGGCAAACTTCAATTTACCGCTGGTAAACGCTTCAATGTAATTGAGTGCTGAAACCCAATTATCGTGGTTACTTGCTTTGCGTTTATTGGCTAACTTTCTGAAATACTCAATAAAACATTGTTCGCCCAATTCCTTTTTGCGTAACTGTTCTTTTTCGTATTCGCTGTAAATTTCAGGCTTATTCAAAAAGTTTTCCCGTTTTTGGCGTATGCTTTCGCCTATTTGCAAGGTTTCAGTATTGTGCTGTTTGTCAATGGGTGTTTTTGGTTTCTCAAAAATGTAAAGCCCTAAAAACTCCCTTCGTGTGGGTTCGCCTGTTTCGGGGTGTGGTATTGCAGGGTAAAAATCTAAATACAGGCTTTGCCGTCCCTTACTTATTTTCTTTTGCCTTAATGTTACTTTTGTTGTCATTGTCTTTTATGCTTAGTTACTAAAGTTACTTTTGGTACTCTCTGAACAAACTTTATTTTTTGTTCAACTCAATAGGTTATCAATAATCGGTTTCGGTACATAGGCATACCAACCCTTTTTTATTTTGGGTATGCTTTGCCGTTTAATGAGGTGATGTAAGGCTGTTTCCGATATGCTGTACTTTTCCAATACTTCGTTAATGGTGTAACAGTCTGAAATTTCATATTGCTTTGTTTCGGGCTTAGGTTGCTCCGTTTGTGGTTGCTCAAATAGTTTATCAATTTCGGAACGCTTAACCCTCGTAATTCTTTGCCCTAAATTGGTGGCTTTAATTGTACCGCTTTCAATGTAATAGTAAACCGAACGAACGGAACAATTCAAAAGGGTTGCAATATCACGAACGGTCAAAAACTCTTTTGCTTTCAGTTCCTCAATAGGTTTGGTTTTAATCTGTTTGGTTTCGGTGTTTGACTTTTGCACCTTTTCGGCTCGTTTCAATACCTTATTTGCTGCACTTCCGCACCTATGGGAACAGTACTTTGTTACTGTGGTACGGGCTGTAAATTCCGTTCCGCAATGCTGACAAATTCTTTGTACCTTAATATTTGAACTCATTTAATATCTTTTAATGCCTTTACGTTTATTTAAGTGCAAATAAGTGCAAAACAAAAAGGGCTAAACCCTCTATTTTTGTACCTCATTCACAAACGGTACAACAAAGGTACAAATTTGTACCGAATAAACACATAACATAACAAAATAAACAATAAGTTTGCTGCACAAAAAAAAGCCCTATAAATAAGGCTTTATAAGGGCTTTCTATTCGTTTTGTATTTACTTGTTTTGCAGCGGTTACTTTCCAATACAAAAGTTAGCAAAAATATTACCCAGCAAATCGTCTGTTGATATTTCACCAGTAATTGCGGATAGGTTGCGGATAGCGCTGCGAATGTCCATAGCGAGTAAATCTCCTGGAATTTGTTGTT
>JAIUMW010000407.1 GCA_022565365.1 Oceanicaulis sp. | reverse complement strand
GCATCAGTGAATCAGCTTCCCAACAAGCACGCCACCACTTCCGCAGAGAAATCCCCAGAGGGAGAGGGCCGGGGTGAGGGTGTTGGGTTCGCCGAGCCTCAACCAGACCGCGGCTGCCCCCGCTCCGCCATGAAGTCGTCAGGCAGCCCCGGCGCGTCGAAGAAGTCGTCCCAGACGGCGCCCACCGGCAGGATCAGCCGGCCCTTGCCCTGCTTCACCAACTCGACCCGCTTGACCGAGTCCGGCATCGCCACGGCCTCGGGCAGCCGCACAGCCTGACCCCGGTGCGTCTTGAAGACCGTCGATCGGCCCATGGTCGCCTCCGCCTATACTACGCTGGCATGCACGGGCAGTGAGGTGCGGCTGGTATCGAATCAATGGGTGTCGTGATGGCCGAGCCTGGGCATCGTTGCTGCTGCTTGGAGCGGGACGGATCGATCCTCATCTACTCGGTCGAGCCATTGGTCTCGGAGCAGAAGATCGGTGTTAAATCTCTGCACCACTCAATCGGGGTGGGGCTTGTTCCGTCTAATTTAAGCTGTGTTCTCGCTGGCGTCGAATGTAATCTTCAACTAAGAATCGGTCGGCGGTAACGAATCGATCAGATGGATGCTGGCTTCGTGCCTCGACCGACCCTACTGCTTCGCGTGCGAGCGAGAAGATGCTTGAGGTTACAGCTGACGATATAGCGGCACTTGACGATGACGATCTCCGCACAGTCGTAGGGCGTCTGTGCGAGGCGGAGTTACGTGCGCGAGGACTGCCAACGTCCGCAATCACGTGGGGTGGGCATCAGGACGCAGCAGACGGTGGCATCGATGTGCGGGTCGATCTGCCTGCCGAGACGGAGATGGCTGGTTTCATTCCGCGAGCGGCAACCGGCTTTCAGGTGAAGAAGCCGGACATGCCTCCAAACGAGATCAACAGGGAGATGCGACCTAAGGGAACCTTAAGGCCCTCGATCCAGTCCCTCGCAGACAGGAAGGGCGCATACATTATCGTGTGCTCAAGTGCTTCCGTGAGCGATACGGCTTTGGCCGACCGACGCAATGCAATGGCAAGCGCGGTGGACGGCGCGCCCAGCGAGCGGTCGTTGGCCCTGGATTTCTATGACCGGACAAGGGTGGCAACTTGGGTCCGCGAGCACCCCGGGCTTATCCCTTGGGTGCGGCGAAAGGCAGGCCGGCAAATTGCCGGTTGGCAATCTTATGGCCCTTGGGCGAACCCGGGCGAAGCCCCTGATGCGGAGTTCATAGCAGATAACGCGAGCCGCTTTCGTACGGGTTCACACGACGACGGGGCAGGGCTGGCCGCGATCGTGGGGCTAAACCGTATTCGCAAGGCGCTCGCAACACCTGGAAACGCAGTACGGCTCGTCGGGCTATCCGGCGTCGGGAAAACCCGCCTCGTCCAAGCTCTCTTTGACCCCAGAGTAGGCGAAGACAGTCTTGACCCTGCGCTTGCGTTTTACACAGACACAAGCGACGGGCCTGAACCGGTCCCGGTGGGAATGGTATCCGATCTCGTTCTGGCGAAATCGAGGGCCATCGTCGTGGTCGACAATTGCCCATCGGACCTTCATCGGCGCTTGGCGGAGGTTTGCAAGGGCAGCACTGTCAGCGTCATCACGACCGAGTACGACATCCGCGAAGATCAACCGGAAAGCACAGAGGTATTCTCGTTGGAGCCGTGTTCTGTCGAGATGATCGAGAAGGTGCTGGGGGGCCGCTTCCGGGACTTGTCGCAGATCGATGCAGGGCGGATCGCTGATTTCTCGGGGGGCAACTTTCGGGTAGCGCTCGCTTTGGCGGGCACCGTCGAGCGCGGCGACAGCGTTTCTGGTCTCACGGACGCGCAGCTTTTCGAACGCTTGTTTCGCCAGCGCCAAGACCCTGACCTCGCTCTGCTGCAAGCGGCAAAAGCGTGTTCGCTGCTCTACTCGTTCGAGGGGGAAGCGGTCACTGCGGATAGCGAGTTGGCGCGACTGGGGAGGCTTGTTGGCCAAGATCCAGTGCAGCTCTATGCAAGGGTGGAGGAGCTGCGAAGGCGAGAGTTGGTGCAGGCGCGGTCAACTTGGCGTGCCGTGCTCCCCCACGCCGTCGCGAACCGCTTGGCGGCTCTCGCCCTTCAAGATGTTCCCCCGAAGATAGTCGAGTTGGAACTGGTTACGGATGCGTCTGAGCGGGTGAAGCGCTCCTTCTCGCGCAGGCTTGGATTTCTTCACGATAATAAGCAAGCGCGACGCATCGCTGAGCGGTGGCTGAAGCCGGGCGAGCTTCTATCCAGCCTCGCAACTCTCGATGACCTCCATGCTGACATGCTTGCTAATATTGCGCCCGTTGCGCCGGAGGCGGTGCTCGCAGCGTTGGAAAGGGAAGCGTCGGGTCCAAGCAAGGCGCTGCTCGTTGAGAAGCAGAGGAAATTCGCTCCTCTTCTCAGATCACTGGCCTATGATCCAGCGCTTTTCGAGCGCTGCGCTGAACTGCTAGCAGATTTCGCGGTTGAGGGTGGGGATAAAGGCGAGATCGAGTCAGCCGATGTTCTTGAGTCTTTGTTCTTTCCTTATCTGTCTGGGACACATGCG
>JAIUMW010000406.1 GCA_022565365.1 Oceanicaulis sp. | reverse complement strand
TGCGCATTTCGCGGAATTTGGGCAGTGATTTCGCGTGATCTCGGGCACGCGTTTCACGGCATCGCGGGCAGCCATTTCACGCCCTTGGGCAGGCTGGCCAACAGGTTTCATAGAGTCAGGGCTGGGCGCCCTGGTCAAGCGTTTTCATCGTGGTCATTTTTCTGCGCATGCTGTCGCCGGTGAGCGTCAGGCGGTGTGCATTGTGGACCAGCCGGTCAAGGATGGCATCTGCGAGGGTGGGATCTCCGATCACTTCGAACCATTGATCGACAGGCAACTGGCTGGTCACGATTGTCGAGCCACGACCTTGGCGGTCATCGAGGATTTCAAGCAGGTCGCGACGCTCGGTCGGTGTCAGGACTGACAGCCCCCAATCGTCGAGGATCAGCAATTCAGTGCGTTCGATCGCCTTGAGGACACGGGCATGCCGTCCGTCGCCCCTGGCGATGGCCAGCATCTGGAACAGGCGGGGCACGCGGTGATACACGACGCGCCGATCATCTCGGCAGGCCTTGTTTCCGAGGGCGCAGGCAATCCAGCTTTTTCCCAAGCCAGTTGGGCCAGTGATCAGCAGATTTTCATGGCGGTTGATCCAGCCACCATCGATCAGATGCGCCATGACACCTGCATCGATGCCGCGCGGACTGCGCATATCGATATCTTCAACGCAGGCTGCGTGACGCAGAGCGGCAAAGCGTAACCGGGTTGCCAGTTTCTTGGCGTCACGCTCTGCCGCTTCGCGATCGACAAGCAGGCCCAGCCTTTCTTCGAAGCTGAGACTTTCGAACATGGCACCAGCGCGGCGCTGCTCGTGCAGGGCCTTTGCCATACCGGTCAGCCCGATCGCCTCCAGGCGGTCGCAAGTGGGATGTGTTAGCAAGGGTCGTCTCCTTTCAGTGGTAATATTTCTGGCCGCGTATGTTGGGGTGTTGCAGCGGCAGTTCATCGGGTTCGGGCTCCATGAATGCCTGATCAAGCCCAGTCTTCAGGATGGAACGGATGGATGCGACCGACCGGGCCTTGATGCTGATCCCGCGACGACACGCAGCATCAAGCCGCTGCGGCTCAAAGCTTCTGGCCAGCGACAGTATGCCCAGGCAGGTCCGGAAGCCCTGCTCGGGATGCGGCCTGTCCTGCATCACGATGTCACAAAATGCAGCCACCGATGGTCCCAGCTTTGCAGCACTGCTCAGGATCCGCGCAGGCGACCATTCCGCATAGCGGCGGTGGGCCGAGGGCATATGCTCTGGCGCCGTGATATGGCTGCGGCGGCCGGGGTCACGCAGGTGACTGGCGACGCGCGTGCCACGATGGAAGATCTCCACGGTCCTGTGGGTGATGCGCGCGTCAACCACCTGCCGGATCAGGCTGAACGGCACGGAATACCAGCAGCGATCCACCTCGATATGATAATCCGGCGCAACACGGGCACGTTTCCAACGCGCAAAGACATAGGGTTCAGCGGGCAATGGCTGCAGGCTCGGCCGATCGAGCGTTGCAAACAGATCCGCCCTGCTTGCCCCATAACCGCGCATGACGCGCATATTCAATGCATCCAGCAACGGCCGGATGGCGGCATTCAGCTCTGCCAGCGAAAAGAACCTGTGATTGCGCAGCCGCGCGAGGATCCAGCGTTGGGCAACCTGAACGGCAACCTCGACCTTGGCTTTATCTTTGGGTTTGCGCACACGCGCAGGCAGGATCGCCGTGCCGTAATGTTCCGCCATTTCAGCATAGGTCCGGTTCAAGCCGGGATCATACCGGTCTGCCTTGATCACGGCTGACTTGAGATTGTCGGGCACGACGACCTGCGGCACGCCGCCCAGATAAGCGAACATCCCGACATGGGCCCCAATCCAGTCCTCAAGGCCTTCGCTGGCGACGGCCACAGCATAGGTATAGCTCGAGGCACCCATCGCCGCGACAAACAGCTTGGCCTCACTGACCTCACCCGTGGCCGGATCGACGATGTCGATCGTATCACCCGCAAAATCGACAAATACCTTCTCACCGCCGACATGTGTTTGCCGCATGCTCGGCCGGACACGCCCCTTCCACGCCTCAAAATGGGTGCAAAACCAAGTGTAGCCAAACCCGTTGGGGTGCTGCGCGCGATATTCCTGCCACAGCAACATGCGGGTCACGTTGGGACGGCGCAGCTCTTTGTCCACCGCTGCCCAATCCGGGACCGGACGCTCTGGGTCAGATACATCTGAGGCGTTTGGGAACAACAACAACTCGAGGCTGTCGTCATCCAGACCGTCCGGCAGCGGCCACGCCAAACCAGCATCGCGCGCGCGACGTAGATAGGTCCCAACACTTCCTTTCCCAAGCCCCAGTGAGGCGGCAATCGCACGCTCGCTCAGCCCTTTGGCAAATCTCAATCTCAATACGTCCCGAATACGGCGCATGGTCAAACGTCCTGTCGGCATTCCAATCCTCCTGTTCTTCAGGAGGCGGAGTAACTGCAGTTCGTTGGCCAGTCCTGCCCGTGATCGCGTGAAATCACTGCCCGCGATCGCGTGAAACAGGTGCCCGCCTTCCCGTGAAATCGCTGCCCACAATCAGCTGAAATCAGTGCCCGCC
>JAIUMW010000405.1 GCA_022565365.1 Oceanicaulis sp. | reverse complement strand
GGCGCGCCGCGCCGCGCCTGGACCGAGCGGCGCTGGGCCGTGGCGGTCTTCTGGCGCTGGATCGAGGCGAGGGTGGGGCGTGTGGGCCGGCGGGTCTTGGGCGGGCGGCTCGCCTTGAGGACGAGATCGCGCAGGCGCTCGCGCGCGTCCTCGCGATTGCGTGCCTGGGACCGGTGAGCGTCAGCCTGCAGCACCAGCACGCCCTCTGACGTCAGGCGCGAGCCGGCGAGCCGGGCAAGGCGCTGCTTGACCGGTTCGGGCAGATCGCTGGCCGCGAGGTTGAAGCGCAGCTGCACGGCGCTGGACGTGGTGTTCACGTGCTGCCCGCCCGGACCGGAGGCGCGCACAAAGCGCTCCTCAATCAGGCGCTCGTCAATCGTGATGGCGTCATTGATGCGCATGGGTTCAGCCTGACACAGGCTTCAGGCTGAGCGCCAGTGCAGACGCGATGAGGCACATCACGCCGAGCCCGGCGATGGCGGCCGGTCCGAACGCGCCGAACGCTGCGCCCGCCAGCGCGCCGAACGCCAGCAGCAACACCCCGATCACCGTATTGGAGACGGCGGTGTAGGCCGCGCGTGTCTCCTGGGTCGCCAGATCGACCACATAGGTCGCCCGCCCCAGCCGCACGCCCTGATGAGCGAAGGCCAGCAGGAACAGCGCGATGGCGTGAAACCAGATGCTGTCGGCCATGGCCCAGCCTGCGAGCCCGGCGCCGGCCACCATCGCGCAGGCGAGCGCCGCCGTGACGCCCGCCGCCGCCAGCACCCAGCGCGCAGACTTGTCCGCTGAGCGCCCCCAGGCCCAGCCGCTGGCGAAACCGGCGGCGCTGGACGCGATCAGAAAGGCGCCGAGCCCGGCGAGATCCGTCCCGGTGCGCGACTGGGCATAGGCCACGAAAAAGGGCGGCAGGAGCGAGGTTGCCATGAAGAAGGCGCGCGCGAGGACGAAGCGGGCGAAATCGGGATCGGTTTTGAGCAGCGCCAGCTGGCCAATGGCTTCGGTGAAGGCGTTGGCGCCGCCCGCCGTCGCGCCGGGCGCTTCAGCGAGCTGGAGATAGGCGAAGGCCGCGAGGACCCAGAGCACGCCGCCTGCGGCGAGAATCAGCGCGATCACCGAGGGCTCGGTTTCCGGCGCGGCGATCAAAAGCGCGCCAAAGCCCAAAGCGGCGAGGCCCGAGAGCGACGAGGCATAGCCCGACACGGCGCCGCGCCGCGTCTTGGACACGGTCTTGCCCAGCACATCCTTGTGACTGACCGAGCAGAAAGCGCGCGCCAGCGCAAACAGGGCCAGCAGGCCGATCAGCGCCCAGCCCGCCGCCTCGCCCTCCAGCACAATCGCCGCGCCCGCCATGGCGAACAGGGCCAGAGCCTGTCCCAGCGCGCCGCCCGCCCAGACGAATTTGCGCCGCTCACGTTCGCGGATCCAGCGGGCGATGAAAAGCTGGGGCAGGAGCGAGCCCGCCTCGCGCACCGGGGCGATCAGGCCGATCAGGAAGCCCGGCGCGCCAAGGCTCGAGATCAGCCAGGCCAGCGTCAGCTTGGGGTCCACCAGCCGGTCGCCGCTCTTGGTCAGCGCCAGTGCGATGGCGGAAAACACGAAATTGCGCGGCTGGTGGGCGCAGGCGCTTTCGGGGATATCCTTGCAGACGCGCGCCTCGGCGTCGTCATAGAGGGCTTCGTAGACGGTAGCGGCGAACCGGTCAGCGGGCGCTGTGTCGGTGGTCATGGCCGGGGGGTCCATGGGCGAATCCTTCAAGGTGATGCGCGCCATTCAAGCACACCTGGCCGGACGCGCCATGGTGGACGCGTCTGCGCGCCTTCTGTATCACCCGCACCTGTGCGCCTTCACCCGCTTCGCCCCCTAATTCCAGAGTCGCTCCGCCATGCATGACATCCGCCTGATCCGTGACAATCCGGGCGCGTTCGACGCCGCCATGAAACGCCGGGGGCTGCCGCCCCAGGCCGAGCGCCTGATTGATCTTGATGTGCGCCGCCGCGAGGCCACCACGCGCCTGCAGGAGCTGGAGACGCGGCGCAATGCGGCGTCGAAAGAGATCGGCGCGGCCAAAGCGCGCGGCGAGAATGACCGCTTCGAAGCGCTGCGCAGCGAGGTCGAGGCGCTCAAAGGCGAAATGGAGCGCTGCAATGCCGACGCCGCCAAGGCCGAGGAAGTCCTCAATCAGGCCCTCGCCGCCCTGCCCAATACGCCCGCTGACGATGTGCCCGACGGCGAGGACGAGCACGACAACGAGGAAGTGCGCGGCTGGGGCGAGCCGCGCGCGTTTGACTTTGAACCGGCCGATCATGTGACGATTGGCGAGCGGCTGGGCCTCGACTTTGAACGCGCCGCCGCCATGTCGGGCGCGCGCTTCGCCGTGATGCAGGGGAAGCTGGCGCGGCTGGAGCGGGCGCTGGGCCAGTTCATGCTGGACATGCACACGACAGAGAACGGCTATCGCGAGACCAGCGTGCCCTATCTGGTGCGCGACGAGGCGCTGTTCGGGACCGGGCAGCTGCCGAAATTCGCCGAGGATCAGTTCCGCACCACGAATGATTTCTGGCTCATCCCCACCGCCGAAGTGCCGCTCACAAACCTCGTGCGC
>JAIUMW010000404.1 GCA_022565365.1 Oceanicaulis sp. | reverse complement strand
CTCCAGCCGCATGGCGAGCCAGGCCGTCTCCACCCCCGTCTCGCCGTCGGGCGAGGCGCCGCGCGCGGCGCGTTCGCGCCGAGCGGCCGTGCGCCAGCGCACGAAGGCCGGCAGGAGGAAACTGGCGGCAGCCAGTGCCAGCCCCAACCGTCCGGTCACGACCAGCAGCGTGGCGGCGGCCAGCACGATCATGACCAGGAGGACGCGCACGGCCTTGGCCAGGACACGCGTGTCCGCCTGCGCCAGCAGTCTGGCGAGCGCCACCAGGCCGACGGCCGCCAGAACGCCGAGGAAAAGCCAGCCGATCACCTGTCCTGTCCGTCCCCTAGCCCTTCATCGAGCGCGCAATGGCTGCCACCGCACCGCCTTCGGACGCGGCGAGCCGCGTGAGGCCGTCGGCACCCGCCGCCGCGAAGGTGGCCACCGCCCGCAGCAGGGCAGCGAGCTTGCTGGCGCTGCCTTCGTCGAACGGATGATAGGCGCCGCGCGTCAGGCGTGCGATGTCCCGGAAGGCGCGTTCGGCGACCGGATCGCGACCTTCGTGGAACATGAAGGCCGGAACGCCCAGCAGCCCGAGCTCGCCCGCACGATGGGCGACGTCATCAATGTCCTCCTCGAACGCATCGCCGACGAAGACCAGCGCATTGACCCGCTGCTGGCGCGTCTGCCGGGCGGCCTGATCGAGGATGCGACCGACCTGCGGCCGGCCGGGCGCACAGCGAACCTTCAGCATCGCAGCACGCAATGCGGCTGCGTCCTCGAACCAGCGACTTGCCTTGCACTCGCCGAAGCCGCGGTAGAAGACGAGCTGCACCGCCAGTCCGCCGATGGCGGCCGTCGCCGAGAACATCTCGGCCTGGATGTGCGAGGCACGATCCCAGGCCGGCTCGCGGCTGGCCGTCGCGTCGAGCCCGAACATCAGCCGGCCGCGCGGGGCCTCACGCCGAGGCGTCACCGCCGCCGTCTTCAGGAAAGCCTCGACCGCGCCGCGCCCGCCGCCGGTCGGAAGATTGCGTCCGTCTTCGCCAGACACCGTCACCTCCATTTCACATCATGTGTCGCTCGGTGCCGGCGTTTCCAGCATTCCGGCGCGCGGGAGCCTCCCTTGACCGGGCGCGCACCCGCGCCGCAATGTCCGGCAAGAACACTGAACACAGGCGAACGAACGGGCGGAGCGGGATGGCCGAGCGGGTGGATTGCGTCGTGATCGGCGCGGGTGTGGTGGGACTGGCGGTCGCCCGGGCACTGGCGATGTCGGGGCGCGAGGTGATCGTGCTGGAGGCCGCCGACGCCATCGGTACCGAGACGAGCTCGCGCAACAGCGAGGTCATCCATGCCGGAATCTACTACCCGAAGGGCAGCTTCAAGGGGAAAGCCTGCGTCGAGGGCAAGAACTGGCTCTATGACTACTGCTCCCGGCGCGGGGTGCCCCATGCCAATCTCGGCAAGCTGATCGTCGCCTCGGCCGACAGCCAGGTCGCGCGCCTGCGCGAGCTGCAGGCCAAGGCTGCCGATCTCGGCGTCGAACTGCAATGGCTCGACCGGCGCGAAGTCGAGCGCATGGAGCCGGCGGTGAACGCGGTCGCCGGGCTCTTCTCGCCCACGACCGGCGTTATCGACAGTCACTCGCTGATGCTGGCCTATCAGGGCGACGCCGAGGACGCCGGCGCGATGATCGCCTTCCTGTCGCCGGTGACGGGCGGGGCCGTGCGCGCCGCCGGCATCCTGCTGCGCGTCGGCGGCGCCGAGCCGATGGAGATCGTCGCCCGCACCGTCGTCAACAGTGCCGGCCTGCATGCCTGTCCGCTCGCCGCCTCGATCGAGGGCATGCCCAAAGACCGGATTCCGAAGCACTGGTATGCCAAGGGCAACTACTTCTCGGTGCTGGGCAAACAGCCCTTCACCCATCTCGTCTATCCGATGCCCGAGGCGTCCGTGCTCGGCGTGCATGTCACCCTCGACCTCGGCGGCCAGTGCAAGTTCGGCCCCGATCTCGAATGGGTCGACGATCTGAACTACGACGTCGATCCCGGCCGCGCCGACGCCTTCTATGCGGCCGTGCGCACCTACTATCCGGATCTCAAGGATGAGGCGCTGCAGCCCTCCTATGCCGGCATCCGCCCCAAGATCCATGGTCCGCACGAACCGCAGCCCGATTTCATGCTGCAGGGGCCGGCCGACCACGGGGTGCCGGGCCTCATCAACCTGTTCGGCATCGAGTCGCCGGGGCTGACCTCCTCGCCGGCCATCGCGGCGGCAGTGCTGCGCATGACGAACTGAGGGGAAAGGCCCATAATCCTCCGTCCGGAGGCTGGCCCGATGCTCCCGCACGCTACGACGTATGAAGAGCTGGTCGACCGTTTCCGATGGCAGGTGCCCGGGCGCTTCAACATCGGCGTCGACGTGGCCGACCGGCAGGCGCCCGAGGCGACCGCGCTTATCCATCTCACCGCGGAGGGTGATCGGCACTGGCGGTTCCGTGACCTCGCCCGGGCGTCGAACAGGCTGGCCAACGCCCTGCGGGCGCTCGGCGTGCGGCGCGGCGACCGGATCGGCATCCTGCTGCCCCAGCGCCCGGAAACCGCGATCGCCCACATCACCGCGAGCAAGCTCGGCG
>JAIUMW010000403.1 GCA_022565365.1 Oceanicaulis sp. | reverse complement strand
AGAATCCTATCTCTCACATTAATCGCCCTAAGAGTCGATAATTGAAAATTATTTTCAAAATAACCGCAAGCGCTTACTAGACCTCGTACAGGTCTAGAGTCAGAATGGCCTTCAATTAAGATATTCAAATTGCTTTTACTATTCATGTATTGAGAAAATAAGGATCCTATAATTTCAAAAACAGGAACAAAAGAACTGTCGGTGCAAGCAGAGGCTGTCTCAAATGTGATATCAGTAAGTTGAATAACCATGTCATTTTTATCAACATAAACCATCCCCATTTCCTGATATTCATTCAAAGCATCTGAAATTTCACTAATAACTCTACCTTGAACCGTTTGTTCTTCTAATTTGTTACCCACAATAGTGAATAAGAGCATTAGTAAAAGTACTACTGCAACAGTTGATAAAATATCTTAAATAGAGATCCAAGGATTCGATAATTCATCCATATCAATATTTTCTTATGAATTTAAGTCATTCATTGGATTTGGAGAATCAGTATCTGGTAAAATTATATTACCTACATGATTTCCTAATACTCTAACTGAGCTCACAAGATCTTTCAGGTGTTTTGTGTTTGTTTCATTATTGTCATTTTGAACCCTAATTTGTGCATCCAAATCTCGAACTGCTATGTCTATACTTTCAAGGCCATCTTTTATGCTCTTATTCAAACCAACTAATGATGTATCGAGTTTGCCTAAAGAATGAGAGAGATCCGAGCTAAGTTGACTCGTAGTAGTATCTAAATTTTCAGTCATTTTACTTAATGATTCAGTAGACGATTGCGTAATCTGTTTAATCTCAATATTAAATGAATCTATCTGCTCTTTAATATTGCCTAGTGCACTTTCAATCGCCTTTGTTTGAGTATCACCATTTTCCTTTATTGCCGAGTTTAGAGAATTCAAACCATAAGTTAAGGTTTCATTAATATTTTCATTTTGCTTACTAAGTTTTTTACTATTCTCATCTAGTGTATTTTTTAGATTGTTTAAAAGCGTAGCCTGTTCAGTAGTTAATAATTCAATAGCTGTACTGACCCTATTCGAAGTAAGCTGAAGTGATTCAATCAATCTAACATTAGACGCCCTACTTCTCTGGGTAAAATCACTTATAACTGATTCTAATTTTATAGTACTTTCCCCTACCTTTTCGACAAACCCACGAAGATCGTTGGATAATTCTGTAAATCCTATTCTCTTAGAGTAGACTTCAAGAAGTTTCTTTCCTTTTAACTCAGAGATACTTTTTTGGTAATACTTACTTGATGAGCTTATAAAAACAAGAGATAAAAAGATACCATACACACTTGTTTGAAATTTAAAAGCTATAACACCTAGAACAGATAGAAGTTTTTCAGAATCTGCTTCAGATGAGCCTACCAATAATTCGCTTGAATCATAAATAGCAATTCCAAGACCAATGAATGTTGCCATTTTACCAATACTAATTAGAGTGTTTGGTATTGTCCTTATAACATAATCATTAGAGTGGTTATTAACATTTAGATCAACAACAGACTCGGGTGGAATAGCGGAGTTAGTACTAGTGATTTTATCTAATTGAAGCTTATATTTTGTCACAGACCTAAAAGCTTTTATTGATCCTTTAACAAAGATTATAATTTGAATAGAAATTACAAATATTGAGAGAGGGTTTTGAGGAATCAAAAAGTGCAGACCTTTTTCCAGCATTTCCATTTATACACTATCTCCTGTCGTATTTAAGTTTAAACGCATGAACAAAACGTTGATCATCAGAAGACAATGTTTCATGTCTTGATAACCTTAAAACGATATCAATTGCTCTTGTAATTTGCGGTGTGTTTTCTTTGTCTGTAGCTAATATATAAATAATTGTTCTTAAGAAACTTAGCCTCTCAATTCCTTCTTCAATTCTGTTAAGTTCATTCATAAATTCATTATGAGACTTAACACATTCATCATATTCTTTTTGGGGATAAGAATTCTTTGTATCTAATTCGACTTTTAATCTCGCTTCTCTATAGGCAATTTTTGATATCTCACTATTTATTACAGAAACACGCTTGTTTCTTGAATCAATAGTACTGTCCAGAAAAAGTAAGAAACTCGACATAACCTTCGATCGGTATTTCAATAACAAGTCATCTAAAAATTCCCTATTGTCAGAAAGCATTGAAGCACCGTCATTAATTGACTTTATAATATTTATATTATTTTTTTGCGTTGCTGTTAAAGTACCCTTCTTATCTAAGTCTTTTTGCGCGTCGATGACATAGTGTAATCCTGCACTTAGAAGAAGATATTTATCTGGGTTTTTAATCCTACCTGTCACTAAAGCGGTATTTATGTATAAATTAATATTCTCAAGGACCGTTTTTAATAATGTTAGATCAGCTTTTTTTTGATAATCAAAAGCTTTTTTCAGATCCTCTGTAGCTTTTCTTTGACCATCGGCAGCAATTTTAGCACTTTTACGAAGTTCTTCTTTTTCATTGCTGTTTAGAATATGAGCTACCGTAGCAGTTGCTAATACAGAAACTCCAATAATTAATAATGTAACTAGCATATCTTTAAGAATCGAAATTATCTAATTTAGTTTTTGTTGTGCGATTAAGGTCTCCAAAATCTT
>JAIUMW010000402.1 GCA_022565365.1 Oceanicaulis sp. | reverse complement strand
TACATAATTGCCCGAAGTCATTTGCCAATTACCGCCAGCAAACGCACTGTCGCCATCGCAAATCGTAAGCGTTTGTGTGCCGGTTGCATTGGGAAATACCTGCAACATGGTAGTCACCGTGCTATCACAACCATTGGCTGCAGGGAGTACATCGGTGTAGACTCCCGCCGTAGTCCGCCATGTGCCACCTGCAAACGCGCTGTCGCCATCGCAGATGGTCAAGGTCTGCGTGCCTGTGGCATTGGGCAAGACATTCAAGGTGGTAGTCACTGTGCTGTCGCAACCGTTGGCTGCAGGGAACACATCTACATAAGTGCCTGCAAGAGTTTGCCATTGATTGCCAGCAAAGGCGCTGTCACCATCGCAAATCACGACGATTGGCATTGATGAAGCCAGTGGGCGCACCTGCACATCCACCAGTAAAACGCTGTCACAACCATAGATTGTTTGCAGCGTATCTTCATAAACACCCGCTAGTTTTGCCCATTGGCCAAATACCAGCACACTATCACCATCACAGATGTCATGCGATGCTACTAAAGTCTGGAACGATGGACGGAAAGTGACCATATTGATATGGGTACTATCGCAACCAAAAGCATTTGGAACTATCAAACTAAAGACACCAGCCATTGCACTATCACAAGTATTTGTGAACGCATAAACTGTATCTTGTGGCACCACAGTAATGGTCACAGATGCTATTTTTTCACAACCTATATCCGTTGTCACCTTCATGCTATAGGTGGTGGTGGTTTGGGGCGATGCCCATGGAGAATTGCTTGTAGTATCCGAAAGTCCAACAGCAGGCGACCAGCGGTAATGCAAACCTCCTGAAACATGTAGTGAAATGCTATCACCAAGACAAATCGCTGTATCCGCCTGCATCACAATAACAGGTAACCTACCCAATTGGATGTAGTTGCTAATGGATATAGCTGTGTTGGTTGTATCACTCACTCGGAATAAGTAGAATCCATTTGGAATATTTGCAGGCACAATCCATGCAAACGGTGATTGAGTTGAATCCAAACGCGTTGCAATAATTTGATAGGTCGTTCCAGAATCAGCACTCCAAGTAATATTAATCGGGTTGATATCTTCTGCTATCCAAGAAATAAATACTGTATCTCCTTCACAATAAACTTGACTGCCGTCTGGCCCGAGGATCCTTATTTCATTAGTATTGATGAATGTAGAAGTCTCTGCAATATTTTTAAATGGTTCTTCATTGCCTACATTATCTCTAGCTTGCACGAAAAAATCATATTGATGCAAATTCTTTCCGGTAAACATGAAAGTTGTGTCTATTCCTGACAAATTAGCCACCGGAAGATAGGGGCCACCATTCTCCGCAGCATACACCACATATGCAGCAATACCAGATCCTCCCGAATCGTCTTGACCGTTCCATGAAATCTCAAAACTCGTAGAATCCTGAGTTGGTAATAATGGAGCCATTAACGAAGATGGTGGGAAGGCATCGATGGTATTGAACTCGGTATTTGTTGTAATAATCGAGTTGATATCAAAGATAATATCTGCGTAGGCAGTCACACTATCACCTGTAACGGTAGCCATTTGAGGACGAATGATGTACTTCACAAAACCTTCACCAACACCAGTGCTGTCATTCACTTTTAGGAATCCTGCAAAAGGATCGGACGGAGGAAGTCCGGTTGCACGATCTACACTTTGCAGCACCCAGAATAACTCCCTGTTAATCACATCCACACCAGCAGTAAACTGAAGATCTACGCCGATATCTGCACTATCTTGAGTAGGCAAGGTTACAGTGTAGTTGGATACATTGGCAGGAATTTGGAACACATAGGGACCAAATCCAAACTCGCCCAATCTAAAGCTCAATGGGTTGAAATTCGGATGCAGCGGTTGAATCACAGTCACGCGCTGTGCTGCAGTGGTTGCAAAATCAGGGTCATTCTCAAAATAAATGATGAAATCCATTTCCTCGTCACGAGGCACAAAGCGCTCAGGACCAAACCCGGGCGGACCAACAATTTCATTGGGATCACACGCTTGTACTACAGGTTTCTCACCGCAAAGTATCCACTTGGCACACCCGGCAGCACCTTTCACTCCTCCTGAATAATTCTTAATGGCAATATCAATGGCTGCGGCTGCACAACCAAACGCATTAGTGAAATCGTTGCCCCCCGTTATACAACTGTTGATGCCCACGCCACATTTCAACCCAGCATAGACGACACCTGCAATCGCACCCCAACCAGCACCTGCAACAGCACCCAAGGCTGCGTACTTTTTACCGTCTGTCCAACAGCCATAAAGTGTTAACCCGCAACTAATATATTTGTACACATCTTGGTCAAAATGATCACAGAAAACACGATTGCTTTGTTGTGGCACATTGCAAGGAGGAGCACTACCAGGCCCACCGCCACTGGGGCCACCGCCTCCAGGACCTCCGGGACCAGGGCCTCCACGGCCACCAGGGCCCCCAGAGCCGCCAGGACTACCAGAACCCCCGAGACAAGGACCTCCAACGCCACCAGGGCCACCAGGGCCGGGGTTGCCGCCGCCAGGACCACCGGGGCCACCATTACCGCCGTTGCCGCCATTGCCGCCACCGCCGTTATTTCC
>JAIUMW010000401.1 GCA_022565365.1 Oceanicaulis sp. | reverse complement strand
CCCGGGTCATCGCCCCGACCGGCCGGGTGATCAGCGACACCAACGCCTGCCGCACCGCGATCAACCCGCCGACGGTCAAGGTGACGCCGGCGAACAGGATCACCGCCAGAATGCGGTTCAGGCGGTTCTGCTCGTTGGTCACGTCCAGCCGGCTCGACAGCACGGCGATTGCCTCGCCATCCACCAGCCCCATCGGTTCGTGGCAGGCATGGCAACTGTCGCGGTCGGCGCCGGTCGAAACCCCCAGCCCCACCGGGTAGCTGAAGCGGTAGACCCCACCCTCCAGCCGCCCGACCGGCCGCGCGGTGTCCAGCGCCTCCCGGTCGATCGCATCGCGTACCGCCTTGGCCGTGTGGTCGGGATGGGTCTGCTGCATGTAGGCGATCAGATCGTCGCTCCAGACGCTCCAGACCTCTCCGGGATAGTCCTGATTGCGCAGATGGAACCAGTCGTTGAAGATGCGGATGCCGACATCGTCGAAATCCTCCATCCGCATATCCATCGTGGTGACGATCAGCGAATTGAGGGACTCGATCTCGTTGCGGCTGAACTCCTCCAGATTGTGCATCATCTGCGAGCGCTGCAGCCACGCCGTTCCCAGCAGCGCCGCTGCGGAAACGATGATCAGGCCGATGCCAACGGCGATGGTGAAGCGCTTTTGCAAAGACATGCCACGATCCCGGAATGCGGCCGTGCCGCCGCGATAAGGGCAGCACGGCGCAGTGATCCCCCGGCACTCTCCGATGGCATATCTTCAACCCGGCCAGGCGACCGGAATGCCGGGCGTGACGCTGCCACCGCCGGGGGACAGACAGTCGGCAGCCCTGCGACTCTGTCGTATAGGAAACGATATGTCCTTGATATGTGTCAAATCCGATCGGAGCCGGTCCCCGGATCGGCGACATGGCCGAGAAACAGGACCGTGCCGGTCGCCGCGTCGCGCAGCGCCAGATAGAAGGGCCGGTCGAAGACCAGATGGAATGGCGCCTGGGGCATCGCCCGGGTGGTGACGATCACCCCCGTGGCCGCCGCCGCTTCGGCGCCCTCCTCGTCCAGGGTCATGACGGTCCGCTGGAGCACCGAGTCGATCTTCAGATCGCCCGGCGCTCCGGCGATGCCGGACAGGTCCGCGCTGGCGATCTCGAACAGATCGGCAAGCCCCAGCGCCTGCAAGGTTTCGGTCAGCCCGCCCGACCAGTCCAAGGCCAGACGCGGCAGCTCCAAGGTGCCCTGGCTGGGACGGAAGCGGGGCGTCAGCAGCCAGCGCTCGAGATCCTCCGGCGTCGGCTCCGCCATCGGGTCGGACGGCAGCGCCAGCACCATCTCCATGCCGCCGTCGCCGAACGGCAGCCGCACCGCCGCAAAATAGTCCTCCGCCGCATAGGCGATGCGATCGGTCCGGCGCATCATCGGCACCTCGCCCGGCCCTGCCGCCCAGGCGACCGCGAAGTGCGCCGGACGGGTTTCTTCTGGATCGAAAGGAATGCCCCACAGACCTTTGAAATAGAGGGCATTGACCAGCACCAGCCGGGTCAGATCCGGCAGCTCCGCCAGCAGCGTGTCGATCAGCCCTTCGGTTTCCGCCGCGATCCAGCCTTTGATCCGGTCGGTTGGCCCGGGGGCACCGAAATCGATCCGCATCGGCTCGGCCCCGAAGCCGCCGTGCAGCGCCGCAACGAAGGCCGGCTCGACCGGGAAGCCATCCTGGACCCACAGGCCGTTGGCGATGGTCAGGGTGATCCCGGCATCCTGCTGCGTCAGCGCCTCGATCAGCCCGGCATGGGCCGCCGCCGCCTCTTCCCGGGACAGGTCGGTGGTGCCCAGCGCCGCATCCAGCGCCGCCTGGCTGCTGCCCCGGGCCCCTTGCGTCACCATCGCCAGCGCCGTGCCCAGGCTATAGGGCGACAGCAACACCGTCTCGCCCGGGCTCTCCTCTCGCAGCCGATCGAAGACCGCCAGGCCGAAGCCGTTCACCCCGCTCACCACCGCCTCGCTCTCCTCCATCGGCAGATCCTCCTGCGCCCAGGCGGGGCGATCGACGGCAGCAAGGCCCAGGGTCAGCCCCAGGGCAAGGCCCAGGGCCCCGCCTGCAACGGAGTGGCGACGAGAACGACGGGACGGCTGGCGGATCATGGGACGGGCCTCGGCAGGAATGGCGAATCCCCCCCACTCTGGTCCGCTTCGCAGGTGCTGTCGAGGCAACCGGATGGCAATTGCGGGGCGCACGAATGCGGGCGCGCGGGCGCCGCCCCTCTGGCCGGCACCCGCCACGCCACCTACAACCGTTGCAGCAGCCCCTCGCGGATCAGCCGGCGCACCAGCACCCCCTGCCCGTCCGCATCCAGCCCGCCGGGCAGATCGCGCACGGTGAAGCGGGGGGTCTCCAGGGCAAAGGCCACCGCGTCGCGCGCCGCCGCCGGCAGTTGCACTTCCGCCCCGTGGCAGCCGAGAACGCAGCGATCCTCCTCCAGCCGCAGCGAATAGATCAGGCCCGGGCGGGCGCCGACGGCGCTGTCCGGCCCGACCTGCGACAGGCTGGCCATTTGCTGCATCTGGCCCGGCACCAGCGGGTTGCGGCTGATTTCGAACTCCTCGGCGAAATGATCGAGCGCCTGATCGAACCGCAGCCGT
>JAIUMW010000400.1 GCA_022565365.1 Oceanicaulis sp. | reverse complement strand
TATCAAGGTCATCGACATCGAAACTGCCATCCGGCTGGACTTGCACCGTGGTAGTCACGGTGTTGCCGTTCTGGTCGGTGACCGTGATGGCGACATTCTCGCCCGGTGCCACATCCGTGCTGCTGCCGCCGATATCGATCGTGCCTGTACCGTCATCCACCGACGTGGTGTCGATGTTGAGGGCGCCGGCCAGCACATCAAGCTCGACAGTATCAATGGCAGTCACGCTATTGCCGTTCAGATCGACTGTCTCGGCGACAACGGTCAACGGCCCGTCGGTCAAAGCGGAAACATCCAAGCTCGCTGCGCTGTAGCGGCCATTGCCCTGCACAGTGACGCCGGAGACATTCAGGGTGTTGCCGAACTGATCGGTGATCACGAGGGTCACCGTGCTGCCGGGGAGCACGTTGATGGTGGAGCCTGCCAGCCCGAGCAGTGCTTCCTCCTGCAGTACATCCCGGAACGAGACCGAGATCGACCCTGCCGAAGTAAACCCTTCACGGGCTGGCTCGAGCGCCCCATCGTGATTGTTGCCACGCGCAAACCCGACGCCTGAAATACCGCCTTGCCGCTCACTCTGCAGTTCAGTCGGCGCAATGCCTGTGGTGGTGAGCTCCTGGTCGATGCGACCCAGCCGTAGCGGACTGATACCGTCGGCTTCCGTCAGAGATCCGATCCGCACCAGCTCGACGAAGGCAAAACCTTCCGCGGAAAGCGATTCGTCCGTTTCCTCCCCTGCGTCAGGCGGCGAGGCCTCCGCCGGAGGACGCAGCAGGTCGTTCAGCAAAGCCGCCGTTTCGGGCGCCAGCTCAGCCTCATCTGACTCAACGGTGAGCGCCGCGCTGGCGGCTTCCGACATCTGGACCGTCTGCTCACCAGCGAGTGTCACAGGCAGGCCGTCACCAAAGTCCAGCACGATGCGGGCATTGGCAGAGCTGACGAGCTGCTCGTTGGTCACGAGTGCGTCACCCGGCGAGACCACCCGGACACTGCCATCGGCAGCCTGGGCCCAGACTGTGCCTTGAACCGAGACGACAACCGCAATCGTATCCATGAAGCTACTCCGCAATGACACTGGCCTGCCGCGCGACATCACGAGTCGCGGAAAGGAAAAGGGCTATCGCTGAAGATAGTGCGGGGGCGGGAGCAGCGGTATTGTACCGAGGTACAGTGCTACGTTCGGGCGGCTACCGACGTGTCTCGGCGCTTGGTCGGGCACCGCTGTACGCGCAGGCTTTCAGGGCAATATCACCCCTGCCTGCTTTTGTCACAGAGTAGATGCCCATGGCTCTTGACCAGAAGGGCCAACTGCAGCCGGTCACGGATTTCGAGTTTCTCGAACACGGCACTCAGGTGCGCCTTGACGGTGCGCTCGGAAATCGAGAACTCCCGGGCAACTTCCTTGTTGGACAGCCCCTTCGCGACCAGCGCGCAGACCTCCCGCTCGCGTGCCGTAAGGCTCTTGAAGCCGATCAGTTGGCGGGGACTCCGCGGCACTCCTTCACTCTCGACCAGATTTCCGACGCTCGCCACCAACTCGCCAATCAGCGCGCTGCCCAGCCAGTAACCACCGTGCATGACCGATGTTGCGACGGAGGCAAGATTCTCCGGCGAAGCCAGGGCATGTATGTAGCCGCGCCCACCGGCACGCAGCATGGTCAGCAACTCCTCCCGGGACTCGACCAGGGTCATCACCACAACGAAAGCACCCTGCCTGCTGAACCGCTCGGTGTGCTCCACCCATCCGGGCAGGCTGCTCATGATCCAGCACAGGTCCGCAGGCTCGACTGCGTTGACAGCACTCGGGTCACAGCCGAATTCCGCACTCGGAAAGGCGCGCGCCCAGCGCGCAGACTCGACTCCGGGCGCAGAGAAGAACAGCCAGCGGCTCATCTTTCGCCCATAGCGTTGGAGGTTGCCCTGAGGACCGGCTTCAGGAGGTACTCGAGCACGGTGCGCTTGCCGGTCAGGATGTCGACTTGGGCGGTCATGCCGGGAATGATGTCCATGGCCGAATTCGCGTTGGCATCCTCGTCGGTGCGCACGCGCACGAGGTAGTAGGTATTGTCCCTTTCATCAGTGATGGTATCGGCACTGATGTGCTCCAGCGTCGCCTGCAACCCGCCGAACACCGTGAAATCGTAGGCACTCAGCTTGACCATTGCCTGCAGACCGGGGCGCAGGAACGCGACATCCGGCGGCAGGATCCGCGCCTCGACAACCAGTTGGTCTCCCAGCGGGACGATTTCGGCAACTTCTCGCCCAGACGGCACCACACCACCGAGCGTATTGAAGAACAACCGCTGAACGACCCCGTTGACGGGAGCGCGCACTTCCGTCGACCCCACCATGTCAGCCAGCCGACTGCCGCTGTCTTCGAGCATGCGGGACCGAGCGAGTGCTTCGGAGAGTTCCGTTCGCCAGGCATTCCGGAAACTGATGTCGGACTCCTGTATGCGGCTTGCGCTTTCCTTGATCGCTGCCTCGAGCGCACCTGCGCGCGCTTGCGCCTGGGATATCTCGCCCTCTATCTGCGAGATATCCCTTTCCAGGCGCAGGATATCGACTTCAGAAACAGCACCGGACGCCAGCAATGGCAAGGTCGCATCGTACTCGCGCCGCGCACGCGACAGGC
>JAIUMW010000399.1 GCA_022565365.1 Oceanicaulis sp. | reverse complement strand
CGGCATCGGCCGACCTCATTGGGGATGTTGGCTTCGGAAGCCCACGGCGAGGCGGTTCCAGACGTTGATGGTGCCGATCAGCAGCGTCAAGTGCACGCGCTGCAGATCATCGAAATGCTCTTCGAGCGCCTCATATGCAGCGTCTGGGGCGCCGGACTCCGCAAGGCGTGTCAGCGCCTCCGTCCACGCCAAGGCGGCGCGTTCGCCGGGGGAATAGAAGGACGATTCCCGCCACGCCGGAAGCAGGTCAAGCCGCGCTTGCTGCTCCCCTGCCGCCCTGGCCTCTCCCGCATGCATATGAATGCAGTAGGCGCAGCCATTGATCTGCGACGCACGAAGCTTGACCAGATGAACAAGGCGTCGGTCGAGGTTGCCGCCGCGAACGGCGGCTTCCAAGGCCAGCATCGGTTTCATCAGTTCCGGTGCGACGCTGACGTAGTCGAGACGAACAGTCATGGGATGCTCCTGCGGGTCGGTTCACCCCATAGACGCTTCAGCACCAGACAATGTGACACGGAACGCAAAAAAATTCGGTAGCGCCTCTGCCAATTCCGGGAATGCTGCCGTTCGCTGCCTGTAGGAGGCATCCGATAGTCGAGCGTCGCGCTCACGCACGGCCGCAAGAGACCGTCACCCAACCTGTTCGCGCGCCCGCCAGGCCGGCGAAAATTGGCGATAGAAAGGTTTATTATTTCCAGTTAGTTATATCGAACTTTGGCGCAGTTTCGAGTAGCTCCCGGCGGTGCCTGACTCATTCCCCGACGAGGATCCGGTCTGAGATTTTCGCTTGAGCGGTTGAGCGATTCACAGCCCCCTGATGGGCGTCTGGAACCTCACAGGAGGTTTACCTTTCGAGCAGTTCGGAAACCAAGACTACTTAAATCGGATCATGTTTAAACTGGCGTGCGGTTTGCAAGCATGCTAAAAAGCACACCATGAGCGAGCAAAAGGCAGGAAAGCTAAACCAGCTCGAGCGCCGCCTTCCGGAGGGCCTGCTCGTGGACGCCGCTTGGCTGTCCGCTCACGGGTACTCCACCTCCTTGCGCGCCAAATATGTCGCGTCGGGCTGGCTCGAGCAGCCTGCCCGCCGGGTCTATCGCCGCCCGCGCGGGCCGCTAGGCTGGCAGCAGGCCGTCATCTCGCTCCAAACGCTTCTCGGCTATCGCCTTTTCGTCGGAGGCCGCACGGCTCTCGAACTGCAAGGCTACACCCATTATGTCACGCTGAACCGCACGGAGATACATCTGCACGGCCCGACCAAGCCACCGACCTGGCTCGCCGCGCTGCCGATCAAAGAGCGGTTCGTTTATCGCAACAGCGCCCCGCTTTTGGGCAATGACCTGGACCAGGTCGCCTTCCCTGCTCTCGTTCAGGGTCACCCCAGCAGCCACGACAACCGGGCCTTCCGGGAGGCAGGACTGCGCGCTCTCCCCTGGGGACAATGGGATTGGCCTTTGACGGTCTCGGCGCCTGAACGCGCGATCCTGGAGCTTCTCGACGCGCTGCCGGATCATGAAAGCTTCCACCAGGCCGACATGCTGATGGAAAGTCTGAGCAATCTCGCTCCGCGGCGCATGCAGACGCTGCTGGTCCGCTGCCGGAGCGTGAAGGCGAAGCGCCTGTTTTTCTATTTCGCCGATCGCCATCGCCATGCCTGGCTGAAGCATCTCGACCAAGCGGCGATCGATTTTGGCTCGGGCAAGCGCATGCTGGTCAAGGATTGGCGGTATGATTCCGCCTACCAGATCACCGTGCCCAAAGAGCTGGACGAGGCGCGCTGACTCGCTGGCCGCGATCGATGCCGCGATGCTGCGCATCGCAGAACGCATCACGGCAGCCGTCCGTGGCGCCCGCGTCCTGCCCTCCCGCTCTCGTGAAAACGTCGTCACCAAGCTCGTGGTCCGCAGCGATGGCGCGCAGATCAAGATTGAGGTCACGCCGGTCCTGCGGGGCTGCGTGTTCGAGCCCCGGATGCGTCCGGTCTCCCCAAGCGTCGAGGACGCGTTCGGATTCGCTGAAATGCGGATCGTCTCCTTCCCCGATCTCTACGCCGGAAAGCTCGTCGCCGCGCTCGACCGGCAGGATCCGCGCGACCTGTTCGATGTGCGCGATCTGTTGGCCGCCGAAGGCATCGACGACGAACTGCGGCGCGCCTTCCTCGTCTACCTGATCAGCCACGACCGCCCGATGGCTGAGGTGTTGTCGGCCCGGCGCAAAGATATCGCTGCCGAATTCGAGCGCGGCTTCGTCGGCATGACGCGCCAGCCGGTCGACCTGACCGACCTCCTGGCGGCCCGCGAAGCCCTGGTGAACCAGATTGTCGGCGCGATGCCCGAGGCTCACCGCCAATTTCTGCTGGCGTTTGAACGGGGCGAGCCTGATTGGTCCCCTGTCAGCTTGGAGGCCGCTGCTGGTCTGCCGGCCGTGCGATGGCGGCAACACAATCTTGATGGCTTGAGTGCCGGAAAGCGCGCCGCACTGGTGGCGCAGCTCGAAGCGGTCTTGGCGAGGTAGCCGAAGCGATGGCGGAACGGCTGTCCCGACAAGAGCTGTATGACCGTGTCTGGTCAGAACCCATGCGGACACTTTCAAGGACGGCAAACTGGCGAGCCTTGCTGTTCAGCTACTGGGGTAGCCGATTG
>JAIUMW010000398.1 GCA_022565365.1 Oceanicaulis sp. | reverse complement strand
AAGTTGTGCAACCAGCTCAATGGATCTTTGTGACGACATTTTCGTTGCGAAAGAAAACGCATCTCTAGCACTCTTTATCATGAATACTCTTTCTTCAGCAGAACGTTGTTGGACAATCGATGGTAGTTCAGAAAATTTCCAAGTATGATCCAAAAGACTATGGTGATCACCTTCGTTCAGCATTGGCCGATTGTGATGGTTTAAAGGAACTTGAAACTGAAATCAATGCATACTTCTCACTTGAAGTAAAAAACGACACTGAAGCTAAAGCAGTTGACTCAGGCCATCGATTGTTTCTCGTGGAAGATGATGATGACGAGGGTGATGAACAAATGAACATCAGTGAATAAATGCACCAACGCACTTCCCATTGCATTGATCCAAAACATTCAAATAGTGCATCCACTTGATGAGAATGCAATATGTCCTAGACTAATTCAAACAAGGATTACAATTCAACTAAGTTGGAGACATTCCTTTACCCGCTGCTTTCTTCCTCAAGTGAATATATCCAACACTGAAACCAGCTCTGAGGAAATGCAAATTTCTCCTATTCCTGAGAGCTGGTTTTGAGAAGAAAATCGAGACAATATTCTGCATTCTACGGCCAATTTGTAGTATTCCCTTCAGCTTTTTGAAAAGGAAACTTTTCAACGTCCCTCGCTTCTTATCTCCTGGCAAAGGAACAACACAATACGTGACAGGTCTTTGTGTTTCAGTCTAATCATACATGTAAATGACCCTTCAATTAGGAGCTATTATGGAGAGGCGCTCGATAAACTTGTTTTGAACGTATATCACCAACGAAAAACATCCATCGAAGAACAAGAAGCATTGTGCTAGCATCATCACCAGACAATCCACTGACACAACTTCAAGTGGTTAATAGCTGTCCATAGGTTAAAATTAACCAAGTGTAAGGCAAGAAACAATTTTCTTCGCCACTTAAAACCATTTACCAAAGCTCCTCGGTTGAAACAACATTCTGATTTGGTGTACAGATAGGACTTCCTAAAAAAGTGGAGTGAAAAAACATCTCTGTAGTCAGTCATGATTGAAACCAGAAGTCTGCATTCACAGTGGAAGTCAGTTCATAGAAGATTCAAAAGTGTCAATCATCAACACTGGGAAGATTTTCAGATGAACATTCACAAAGAAGGTTCTATTGAAACGTTTCCAGTGGATATTGTATTTTTTCACAATATCAACAAACGATTTGTCGTGAAGTGATGACTCCAGTGTTGAAGGAAGGTCACATGAAGCCTCAATTTGGATGAGATACTTGCGAGCAAGGTTCGAAATGTGAAGCAGGATATTTAGCATCAAGAATGCAAAAAGAATCACCCACTTTCAGAGCAGCCAAAATGGCATGTAACAACACTTGAATGATGATCAAACACAGCAACGGGTGCTTCAATCCTTGTGCACGCATTTTTCTCGCCAACCAGTTAAAAACACCCTGATCTGATGATTGGTTGTGGTCTCTTGAATCTGTCCAGAGCAGAAACCTTTCTCGTGCCAATTTTCGGTTCTCAAACCGAAGAAACGAGAAGTTGGCTTATCAATAAGTTCAATCCAGCACAAACAATCGAAAATCAATGCACCTTGTGCAAGTTAGGTGCATGAAGGCATATGAGGTTATGAGCTATGAGCAGCACATCTTCCACTAAATCCATAATTCCAAACACCTAAACCCCAACAATCCTCATTCAAAAGCAATGATACACTCAACAAACAATTCCAAGAACAAAGCATTCCAAGTGAATCCACAACTCTTGTTCCAATAGCTGGGATTTTGTTTGATGTCTTTTCAATCCACAATTCCACACAAAAAATTCTATGGTTTCCAATTCAAAGTGAACCACAAAAACAAGATTCAGGAAATGATGCAATTCCTTTCCATTCAGCAACAATCAACCATTCAAGCGTGCAGAGACAACAGATGGAACATCGCATGCAAACTCATCTTTTGTCAAAAGATGAGAGAGGAGTTATTGTGACATGGTGTTCAAAATTGAATGTGAACACACAAACACTTTACTCAGTCGTGAAACTTGCCAAGATTTTCACCAGAAATTGAACTCACAGGACAACACAAAATCAGAACAAAGGAAGAATACATTCAACGGAGAGCTTGACATTGTCAATTTTTCACGAAAATTTGAGTGAGTTTCATGAATCATTCAGTGAAATTCAATGCCAATCTCATGAAAATATTCATGGCATTTTTCGTGAAAATGTTGATGAACATTTTCACGAAGATTTGTTGAGCTTTTCATGAAAATCTTCATGAAAATTTCAGTGACATTCAATCAAGAGTTGTTGAACTCACAAAAAACTGAGTGAACTTCACTGAAAACTGGGTGAACTTCACTGAAATCTGGGTGAACCTCACTGCAATCTGAGTGAGTTCACCCAGATTCTCACGAAAAATTCAACTCGAGGAATTGCCTCATTGGTCAAATTAAACCCATTTCTCGTAGAGTATTTACGCTCGCACATCAATTGCCCTCCTGAAGAGGCCTTACACCGTCCTTCCGAAGGTCTTCCGATGGTCACATTCTTGCAAAGAGCCCTTCTGACAGAGATTGTGGGGTATTGTTGAAGACTGAGTTGCAAAGTGTCCTTTTTCCTACAAACCTTT
>JAIUMW010000397.1 GCA_022565365.1 Oceanicaulis sp. | reverse complement strand
CTGTGGGACTCGATCTCACGGCTCGCGCCCTTCGGCCCCCGATTTGTGTCGGTCACCTATGGCGCGGGAGGTACCACGCGCGAGCGCACCCATGCGCTCGTCCGGCGCATCCGCGAGACGACGGCTTTGGAGCCGGCGGCCCATCTGACCTGTGTGGCTGCGCCATGTGAGGAGATCGACGAGGTCGCGCGCGAGTACTGGGCCGCAGGCATCCGCCACATCGTGGCTCTGCGTGGCGATCCGCCCGATGGCAGCCCGGTCTACGAGCCGCATCCGGGCGGCTACGCCTACGCCCTCGACCTGGTGGAGGGCCTGCGCCGCGTGGCGGATTTCGAGATCAGCGTCGCCGCCTATCCCGAGACCCATCCGGCTGCACCCAGCCCGGAATTCGACATGGATGTCCTCAAGCGCAAGATCGACGCCGGGGCCACGCGCGCCATCACCCAGTTCTTCTTCGATCCCGAGGCGCATCTGCGTTTCCTCGACCGGCTGGAGCGTGCGGGCATAGACTTGCCGATCGTCCCGGGCGTCCTGCCGATCGGCAACTTCGATACGGTGGCCCGCTTCTCCAAGATGTGCGGCGCCTCGATCCCTGACTGGCTGCCCCCTCTGTTCGAGGGGCTGGACGACGACGCCGATGCGCGTCGCATGGTGGGCGCCCCGGTCGCCGTGGAGCTGTGCCGCCGTCTGCAGGCGGCCGGAATCTCGGAGTTTCACTTCTACACGCTCAACCGCGCCGAGCTGACCTCGGTCATCTGCCGCATGCTGGGCCTCCGTCAGACGGCAGTCGCCGCCTGACGGCTGCCACCTGACGGCCCGCGGCTCCGTCGCGTCTCTCGGTTGCGGCGTGAGAGTCGTTCTCGCTTCGTCCTTGCCGGTGGCTGTGCCTAGACTTCAGGCCACTGCTGCTGGCACGGGAGAGGTGCGATGAGCGTCATGATGCGGGCTTTGCTGGTCGCCGGAATCAGCCTCAGCGGTGCGGGCATCGCCACCGCCGTGTATGCCAACGATATCCGCGATTCGATCGAGGATCGTCAGTCGCTGATGAAGCTGGTCGGGGCGCATAACCGCGGCCTCAAGGCAGCGGTGGACGAGGGCAATGCCGAACGGGTCCAGTCCCTGGCCGGTGAGCTCCAAGGCGTTGCGGCGATGGTGCCCGAGATGTTCGAGCCCGAGGCGCACACCGACAATGCCGACGGCATCAAGACGGGCTCTCTGCCGGCGATCTACGATCGCTGGGACGAGTTCGTGCAGCTTGCCAAGAACCTCGAGGATGCTGCCGGGGCGCTCTCCGACACGGCTGCGTCCGGTGACGCTGCGGCCATGACGGACGCCTTCCAGGAGCTCGGCAAGACCTGTGGCGCCTGCCACTCCCAGTTCCGCCTGCGGACGAGCTGACCGGACGCGTCTCCGGTCCGGCCGGTCAGAACCGGAAGGCGACCGACAGGGCGCCGAACGTTGTGAAGTCGTTGGTTTCGGAGAATTCCCGCGTCCGGACGACGTGCGTGTAGCTGTAGCGCACGCCGGGCGTCGTTATGGCGATGCCGGCTTGTAGTTCACCGACCAGCACTTCGCGGTCGACACTCGGCCCGTCCCGGAAGGTGTTGCCGTCGAGGAAGATGTTGCGGCCCACAGCGCGGGCCTCGGCGCCCAAGAAGAAATAGCCGCCCACCTTCCGGCGTGGCTCGAAGAAGGTCGAGCCCGGCAGGCTGGGGCGCACGCGCGGTGGTGCGAAATCAGCTCTCAGGTCTGTGCCGAGCCGGAAGGTCATCCCGGCAGCTGCGTGGGTGAAGACGTTGCCCAGAGCGAAGCCGACATGCGGCGAGGCGTCCGCCTCGAAGCCGGCGATGCCGAACGGGCGGATGATGTTCCGCCACTTGCGCTCGTACTCCAGTATGATGCCGGGCTCGTTGCGCAGCTGCTGGTCCCAGCCCCGCGGATCGGGCGAGCCGATCAGGTTATGCACTGTCTTCTGCGTCTGCTTGGCCCGGCTGCCCGGGCCAACCACACCGACCGTGAACAGCAGGTTGTCCATGCGCTCATCGGTCACCGAGACGAGGCCGATGCTGCCGTAGAGCCAGCCGGCATAGGGGCGGTCGCGCGGGTCGGGCGGGCTGAGGTCCAGGTTTTCGGGTGTGAACATGCTCTGGCCGAGAGCGAAGCTCACGCGCTTCCGGCCGTCACGGTCGAAGAAGGGCAGGGCGCGGGCCGCCGCCAGCACCCATTCGGGTGCCGCGTCCTGCGGCGACAGCACGGCGAAGCGCACACCGCTGGTGTAGTTGGCATCGGTGCCGCCGAACAGGTCGTTTTCCACCTGGATCGCGGCGATCCAGCGTGGATCGGGGCCTGCCACCGGCGCGCTCAGCGGCTCCGACGGCAGCGACGGGGCCTGCAGCTTGATCTCCGGAACGGGGGCGTCGTTGGGCTCGTCGGATGCCGCGCCTGACGATATCGGCAGCATGGCGAAAGCGGCCGCGAGGGCCAGAAGATATGCAGGCCGCAATGCCAGTGTCTCTGATCTGGAGGGTGGATGCGAAGATAGCCCGAACACCCGATGCCGCAATGCGTTTCGTTGCTGCCGCCCCGCCGCGTCAGCCTTCGGTCCTGTTCGGTGTGTGCGGCCATGCCATCTGCGACGGGCCGAT
>JAIUMW010000396.1 GCA_022565365.1 Oceanicaulis sp. | reverse complement strand
CCGCAAGCCCGCTCGGCCCATGGTCTCGTAGCCACACCATGGAGGTCAATGATGGTGAAGGCCGGCTGGACTTTGATGAACCTGTCTCGGCACGCTATGTGCGCTTTCAGTTCCAGGCCGCAGACCTGCAATTAAAGGTGCCTGAGCATGTGGCCGCCTATGAGGCGGATGGACTCGCGTCGCGACGCTCGATTCTGGGTCATTGGGGCTGGTACACGCACCGTGGTCCGTGGGAAGTAGAACCGGAGCCCCTTTCTGGCGCTGTTGATATTGCGTCCGCACCGGCCGCGCCGGTCCGCCTGGGGGAGGGGCGGAGGGGGCGGCTGCAGGGAGTGGGTGACATACGGGCCTACTCGGTCACGGTCCCTGAGGGCGAGAACACACTGGAAATCTCGCTGATCGAAAACGTAAGCGGGCGCGCCACAGTGCGACTTCATGGCCCTGGCGGGGAAGCCGCCATCGAGTGGGAGCGCGATGGCGCCAGCCGTCGGGGCATCGCCGCCGGACTGGAGCCGGGCGAGCACCTGATTGAACTTGAGGAACCGGTCAGATCCATAGCCATTGTCTGGGATGGCTCTGGCAGCCTCATGGACCATCGCGCGGCAATATTCCGCGCTTTCGCCGAGTTCGCTGACGGCCTGATCCCTGATGAGGAAGTAGCCAATATCATTCCGCTGGGTTTCCCCCCCCTCATCGATGGCTGGGCAGAACATGGCGTGCAGCTGAGTCAGTCGCAGGAATTTGTTCATTTGGAGTCGCGCAGATTCCTGACTGATGCTGCAACTTCTGATGCCGAGACAGGGCTTCTGGTTGCCGCTCGGCGCCTGGAGAGACGGGAAGGCGAGCGGGCCATAATCCTCATTGCAGACGCTGAATTGGTCTCGCCGCATCGGACCGACCTTTGGCCTGTGCTGGATCGCGTGCGGCCACGCATTTTCGCGCTGGGCATGAATCCCGGGAATCACGGCTCGGACACGGCCAAACTTCTGCATGAGCGCAACCTTATCATGAACTGGGCGATGGCGACTGGGGGGCGATATAGCTACAGCACCAGCACGGCCGCCCTTCTGCGCAATCTCGAGGCGGCGATGCACGAGATCCGTCAGCCCACCGAGTTTTTCGTCAGCGCTGCAACCGGATGGACCGATCCGCCCGACCCCGGCGCCCTGTCGGTGGTCAGCGGTGATGAACCGGCCGTGGCCGGCTCGGTGGTGCACATGATTTTTGACGCCTCGGGCTCGATGCTCCGGCGCATGGATGGCGGACGGCGCATCGAGGTGGCCCGGACTGTGGCGCGTGAAGCCATTGAGACGCGCATCCCTTCGGAAGTGCCCGTGGCGCTCAGGGCGTTCGGCCACACGGAACCTGGAAGCTGCGAGACCGAGCTGCTGGTTGCGCCGTCTGCGGGCAATCACGCCGAGGTATTGAGCGCTGTGGAGCGCATCCAGGCGATCAATCTGGCCCGTACGCCGCTGGCGGCATCGCTGGCCGCCGTGCCCGGCGATCTCCAAGGCTTCACAGAGGGGCGCCAGCTGGTGGTCATGCTCACTGACGGGGAGGAGACCTGCGGCGGCAATGTCCAGGCCGAACTCGAACGCCTGATGGACTCAGGTGTAGAGGTGCGACTGAATATCGTGGGCTTCCACATAGACCAGGCGGCGCTACGCGACGAGTTCGAGCGCCTGGCGGAGCTCGGCGGCGGCGTATATTTCGACACAAGAGACGGAGAGGGGCTTCAAAGCGCTTTGGCCGAGGCCATGGCGGCGGAGTTCACCGTGCGCGACAGCGAAGGCGCGATCATCGCCCGCGGGCGCGTAGACGGAGATCCGGTGGCGCTGGACGCCGGGCGCTACAGGCTCGTCGTTGACGGTCATGAAGAGCGAGAGATCGTCATAGAGCCGGATACCGAAAAGCAATTCCGGATAGGGCCGGACTAAATCGCCCTGGCAGGGCGGCCGGGCCGCGCGAGCCCACCCGAACGGGCCTAGTGTCATGAGCCGCGCGCCATAGTGTGGTGGAAACTCGAGCCACCTTACGGAGCGACCCATGACTTGCCGCCTGTCCGTTCTTGCCGCCCTCCTGCCCGCCTCGCTTGCGCTCAGCGCCTGCGGCGGGGCTGACAGTGAACCGGACAACAGCGGCGCTGGCGGCTCGGCCACAGCAAGCTGGGAAGGAGAGGCGCTTACCCTGGAACGTGTCCGGTGCCGCGCCTTGCCGGGAGGCGAGGAATGGACCATCACGGCCAGCGGCCCGCAGACCGACATTCAGGTGCGCTACTGGCGCGATGGTGACGGCGGTTACGACACCTCCGAAGCCAGCGTGCGCCTTGAGCTGATGGATGATAACTGGCGCGTCCTCGAACGCTATGCTGCGCAGGGCGCGGCGCTCGATAGCGCGCAAGAAGACCGCGCCAGCGGTGAGATTCACCTAATGCCCCACCACGATTCCGGTGTGGGTGAGGTGCGGCCAGATGGCGGGACTTTGCGTTTCGACATCACCTGCTAACCGCCAGCTTCGAACTGGACAAACCGAAAAAAGGATGCTGTCCCACCGCGTGGTGTAACTTACGGCCTTGGTCGCCGTGCTGTCCGGCAGGGCCGGTGTGATCAGCGTGCCATGGCGGGCAGGCTGACGAGGGGATCATCGCTCAGCTGGCCGACACTT
>JAIUMW010000395.1 GCA_022565365.1 Oceanicaulis sp. | reverse complement strand
AGCGCATCGAGCGCCGCACCGCCCTGGCCGAGCAGCGCATCGCCCAGGCTCAGGCCCAGGCCGCCAAGGACGTGCGCGGCCTCGCCGCCGATCTGGCGGTGGAAGCGGCCCGCAACCTCCTCGCAGACGGCCTGACCAAGCCCCAGCGCACCAAGCTGGTGAAATCGGGCATTGCGGACGTGAAAGATCGCCTGAACTAGCCGTCACGCCGCATCACGCACACGAAAAACCCGCCAGGCTCAGCCCGGCGGGTTTTTTTATGATCGCCGGGCGGCGGGCGGCTAATGATCAGTTGCGGATTTCATCAATCCAGGCGCCAGGCCCGTCGCCGGTGCGCAGATCCATCACTGTCGGCCACAGCCGCCAGGGCGCGCGCCCGTCGGAGTTCCACAAACCAATGAAGGCGAAGCCGGTCTCCGGCTCCATCACGATCTGGGCGCCATAGCCGGACAGATAACCGGCATGGGCGATGAGGCGGCGGTCGCCCCAGTGATAGATGCGCCAGCCCATGCCGTAATGGGTTTCGCTGACCCGCTCGCGCACGCCGCCCAGCCCCCGCGTCTCCCGCAAGGTGGGCGTATAGGCGGTGAAGACGCGCGCCTTCACGGCGTCGGGCAGGCCGCCCTCGGCTTCGGGGCGCATCAGCGCCTGTGTCCAGGCGATGAGATGGTTGAGGCTGACCGTCACCGAGGCGGCGCTCGGCATCACGTCATAATTGGAGCGGGGGCTACCCGGCGTGTCGGCGGTGCGCGACCAGCCGCGATGGGGCGCCGCCCAGCTGGGTGAATTGAGCAGGCTTTCCACCCCCACCCCGGCGCCATCAAGGCCATAGGGGTCAAACACATACCGGCGCAGCGCCGCCGCATAGCTGATCCCTGTCGCCTCTTCGACCAGATGCTCCAGCGCGGAAAACGCCACGTTCTGATAGGTGTAGCAACTGCCCATCTGGCAGGCGAGATCGACATTGGCGAGTTGCGAGCGCGCGAACACCGCGTCGCGGCCATCATTAATCAGCGTGTCATAGGCGTTGCGCGGCAGGCCGGTGCGATGGGTCAGTATCTCCATCCAGGTGGGTTGGCGCGGCGCCCGCAGGCGCAGGGCCCGGGTCGGCACGGCACGGTTCAGGTCCACCTGCCCGTCATGCTCCAGCAGGGCCAGCAATACGCCGGTAAAGCCCTTGCTGAGCGAGGCGGCGCGAAACTGTGTGTCGGCGGTGATCATCTCGCCCGACCCGGCCGAGGTTTCACCCGCCGTATAGATCAGCACCGGCTCGCCATGTTCCAGCACGGCGATGGCCATGCCCACCGAGCGCTCGAAGCTTGCCGCCTGCTCCAGGCGCGCCATCAGCGGCTCGAAATAATCCAGCGCGGGCAGGTCGATTTCCGGCGCAGCCGCAGCGGCTGCGGTGGCGCTGACCTGCGCGGACGCCTCGGGCAAGGCCGAGCCCGCATCGCCTTCAACCGGCGGCGTCTCCTCGGAGAGGCCGAGCGCCGCGCCAAGCGCCAGAAGCAGGATCAGGTTCATCGGCGAGGTTTCCCGTTACAGCGGCTCATTACAGGTCACGCAGTGGAAAGACCCTCCCCCGGTCAAGATAGCACTGGAGGGGCTCGCGACCACTACACGATCCGCACAGGCGGCTTGCAGGGCTTTCACCGCCGCGTCTGCATGCGCGTTATAAGCGGGCATCACCAGATGCTTCGGGCCGGCGATCCAGTTCATGTGCGACGCCGCAGCCGGCCCGCCCACAACATGCTCCACAAAGCCCGGCGAGGGAATGCGGATGACTTTGAGAGGTTTGCCCGCCGCATCGCGCGCGCCCTCCAGCTGGCGGGCGATAGCGTCGAGCACCGCCGCATTGGGATCATCGCGCCCCGACGGCGACTGGCACGCCACCACGCCGGGACGCAGGAAGCGGGCGATATTGTCCACATGACCGTCGGTGTGGTCGCCAATGAGCCCCTCATCGATCCAGATGACATTCGTGACGCCGAACAGGCGGGCGAATTCAGCCTCCACCCGGCCCTCGCTCCAGCCGGGATTGCGGTTGGCGTTGAGCACGCACTGACGCGTGGTGATGACGCTGCCCGCGCCATCAAACTCCAGGGCGCCGCCTTCGCAGACTAGTTCGCTGGTGCGCACGGCTGCTTTGGCCTCGCGGGCGATATCCGCGCCAATGGCCGTGTCGCCGGGCAGGTCATACTTGCCGCCCCAGCCGTTGAAAATCATGCGCACGGCTTCCAGCCCGCCCGGGCCCGATACGAAAACCGGGCCGGTATCGCGCGCCCAGACATCGCCATAGGCCGCCTCTATCACCCGCGCACGCGGCAGGCGGGTGCGGGCGTCGGCGGCGGCGTCCGGCGTGGCGGCGTAGATAATGATGTCGGGCGCCGTCCCGTCCGCGCCGGGCGCCGCGGCGAGGCCGAGGAAGGCCGCAAACTCAGCACGCGCGGGATCAAGATCGTCCTCCCACAAATCGCCGGCGGCGGGCCAAAGCGTATGGATGGCGCGCTGGGGCTCAAACTCGTGGGGGACGCGCAAGGCGGTCATGAGACGGCTCCGGGCAAGACAGGATCGCCCTCACGCCTAGCATGGAGAGGTTAAAAGAAAAGGGGGGGCGCGCACCCCCCCCCCCCCAGAATGACCAACCCAAAAGGCGGGTTACGGGT
>JAIUMW010000394.1 GCA_022565365.1 Oceanicaulis sp. | reverse complement strand
GTCCCCCCCGGGGGCGGGGGCCGGGCCCGGGCCCCGGCCCCGCGACGCCCGGGAGAGGTCGAGATAGTCGATGGCCACCGCCAGCCCGGCATCGCGGCATTGCTGGGCCAGCATGATCAGCCCGTCGCCAGTGCCGCCACCGGCCACCAGCACCCGGAACGGCCCGGCATCGGCCCGGCGCAGACGCAGGCGGCCGGCGAAGAGGTGGTGGTCGAGCTCGTCCAGATGGCTGGGGGAGCCGGTGATCAGCCGTTTGGCCTCGTCCTTCGGATCGCGCGCCGGATAGGGATAGCCTTCGTAATGCCGGGTGACGGCCTCGCTCATCGTATCGCTTCTCGGTAAAGGGACAGATAGTCGACGGCGGCGCGATCCCAGCCGAAATCCGCCGCCATGGCGGTGTTCTGGATCGCCCGCCAAGCCCGGCGGTCGCGGTAATGCTCCAGCGCCCAGGCCAGCGTGCCGGCCAGGGACTCCGGCGGCGCCAGCGCGAAGCTGAAGCCGGTGGCGGTGCCGGCCGCCACCGCCGTCGGATCGGCATTGACCACCGTATCGGCCAGCCCGCCGGTGCGCCGGACCAGCGGCAGCGCGCCGTAGCGCTGGGCATAAAGCTGGGTCAGGCCGCACGGTTCGCTGCGCGAGGGCACCAGCGTCAGGTCGGCCCCGGCCTGCATCAAATGGGCCAGCGCCTCGTCATAGCCGATCACCGCCGCCACGCGGCCGGGATGGTCGGTGGCGGCGCGCCGCAGCGCCTGTTCGTATTCGGCCGCGCCACTGCCCAGCACCGCCAATTGCCCGCCACCCTGCAGCAGCGCCGGCAACGCCTCCAGCAGCAGGTCGATGCCCTTGTGCCAGGTCAGCCGGCTGATCAGCACCGCCAGCGGTGCCGCCGCGTCGACGGCCAGGCCAAGCCGGTCTTGCAGCGCCGCCTTGGCCGCCGCCTTGCCCGACGGCGCGGTGCGGGCGGAGTAGCGTTTGGGCAGATGCGGATCCCGGGCCGGGTTCCAGACCGCATTGTCGATGCCGTTGACGATCCCGGTCAACCGTTCGGCCCGATCCCGCAGCAGCCCGTCCAGCCCGCAGCCCTGTTCCGGCGTCTGGATCTCCCGGGCATAGCTGCGGCTGACCGTGGTGATGCGGTCGGCGTAATGCAGACCGGCCTTCAAGAAGCCGACGCCGCCATAGAACTCGACGCCGTGCAGGGTGAAAGCCTCCTGCGGCAGCCCCAGGGCGCCGAAGCTCTCCGGCGGGAACCAGCCCTGATAGGCGAGGTTGTGGATGGTGGCGATGCAGACCGGCCGCCGCGCCTGGGGCAGCCGATGGACAATATAGGCCGGCGCCAGCCCGGCCTGCCAATCATGGCCATGCAGGATGTCCGGGACCCAGCCGTCCAGACCTTCCGCCAGCCGGGAGGCGGCCCAGCCCAGCGCCGCGAACCGCCGGGCATTGTCCGGCCAGTCGCGCCCCTCGGCATCGGCATAGGGGCCGCCGGGACGGTCGTAGAGGCCGGGACTGTCCAGCAGATAGGCCGGCGCCACCACCCCGTCCAATCGCCCGGCCAGCAGCCGGGCCGCACCGCTGCCGAACAGATCGCCATCCTCCAGAACCGCCGCCCCGTCGCGCAGCGCTGCCAGGATCGCCGGATAGCCCGGCAGCAGCAGCCGGACATCGGCGCCGCCCCGGATCAGGGCCGGCGGCAGCGCCGCCAGCACATCCGCCAGCCCGCCGGTCTTGACCAGCGGAAAGAGTTCGGAGGCGATGTGCAGGACGCGCGGCGGGGGCGAAACGGTCTGGGCCATCGGCAAGGCGGTTCCTGGCAGCGGGGACGGGCGTCAGGCGGTCTCCAACCGCGCCAGCATGGCACGGGTGATCAGGGTGACGCCGCCGGGGGTTCGGTGAAAGCGTCGGGCATCCTCGGTCGCATCCTCCCCCACCACAAGCCCCGGCGGGATGTTGCAGCCGCTGTCGACGACCACGCGGCTGAGCCGGGCATGGCGGCCGATATCGCAGTCCGGCAGCACCACCGCCTGGTCCAGCCGGGCGAAGGAATTCACCCGCACCTGGGAGAACAGCACCGAGCGGCGCACGCTGGCGCCCGACACCACGCAGCCGCCCGACACCAGACTGTCCGGCGCCAGGCCGCGCCGGTCGTCCTGATCGAAGACGAACTTGGCCGGCGGCAGCTGCAGCGGGTGGGTGTGGATCGGCCAGTCCGGATCGTAGAGATCGAGGTCCGGCGTCACCTGGGTGAGGTCGAGGTTGGCCTCCCAATAGGCATCGACGGTGCCGACATCGCGCCAATAGGGCTCGTTCGTCGCCGGGTTGCGGATGCCGCCGCGGGACAGCGGATGCGCCAGCACCCGCGCCCCCGAGCCGACCAGATACGGAATCATGTCGCGGCCGAAATCGTGGGTGGAAGCGCCGTCGGCGGCGTCGCGGACCAATTGCTCGTAAAGGAACTTGGCGTTGAAGACATAGATGCCCATGCTGGCCAGAGACTGGTCCGGGGCGTCCGGCATGCCCGGCGGATCGGCGGGTTTTTCCAGAAAGTCGGTGATCCGGCGGTCGCCATCGATGGCCATCACGCCGAACGCACCGGCTTCGCCGCGCGGCACGGCAACGCAGCCGCCGGTGACATCGGCGCCATGGGTGACATGGTCTTCCAGCATGGCGCCGTAATCCATCTTGTAG
>JAIUMW010000393.1 GCA_022565365.1 Oceanicaulis sp. | reverse complement strand
CGCGGCCGTCGTGCTTGATATTGGCGGCGGCTCGACGGAGCTGTGCTGGGTGGATCTTGCCGAGTGGCGCACCCGGGGCGGTCTCAAGTCCGGCGGCCGCCCGCCCCTGCGCGGCTGGTCAACCATGCCACTGGGCGTGGTCACGCTGTCTGACCGATTCCCCGAGCCCGCCGACCCGAACGAGCGCGCGGCCTGGTATCAGGCCATGAAAGCCTGCGCCGCCGAGCATCTGCGCCCGCCCAAGGGCGCGCGCCGGCTGCGGCCCCTGTTTGAGGCGGGCCGTGCGCATATCGTGGGGACGTCGGGCACCGTGACGTCGGTCGCCGGGGTGCATCTCAATCTTGAGAAATATGTCCGTGACCGCGTTGACGGCATGTGGATGACCACGGCGGACGCGCGCACTGCGTGTTTGCGCCTGGCTGGCCAGAGCCGGGCCGACAGAGCGCGCGAGGGCTGTATCGGCAATGATCGCGCCGATCTGGTCGTTGCCGGCTGCGCCATCTATGAAGCGGTGATGGACGCTTGGCCCACCGAGCGCGTGCGGGTTGGCGACCGGGGCCTGAGAGAGGGCATCCTGCTGGGCCTGATGCGCCCGCGCCGCCGCCGCGGCGCCAGGGGCCGGTCTGGCGCGCGCAAGAGAAGGTCTGACACATGAGCGGCTCTGACGACGACACCGAAGAACCGCGCCGGCGCCGCCAGTCGGGGCCCGTTACGGCGGGCGGCGATGCACGCGCCGCCAAGCAGCTGCGCACCCGGGTCAAGACCGCACGCGGACGCAAGCACTCCTCCCAGCGCTGGCTGGACCGGCAGCTGAACGACCCCTACGTGGCCAAGGCCCGCCAGGAGGGCTATCGCTCGCGCGCGGCCTACAAGCTGATCGAGCTGGACGACAAGTTCGGCCTGTTGCGCCCCGGCATGCGCGTGGCCGATCTCGGCGCCGCGCCCGGCGGCTGGACGCAAGTGGCGCTCAAGCGCGGCGCCAGCCATGTGGCCGGGATTGATCTGCTGGAAATACCTCAAATCCCCGGCGCGATCCTCCTGGAGATGGACTTCACCGAACCGGGCGCGCCTGAAGCGCTCAAAGAGGCGCTGGGCGGACCGGCCGACCTGGTCTTGTCAGACCTCGCGCCCTGGACCACCGGCCACAAATCCACCGACCATTTGCGCATCGTGGCGCTGGTGGAGGCGGCCGCCCTGTTCGCCATGGATGTGCTGAAGCCCGACGGCGCGTTCGTGGCCAAAGTATTTCAGGGCGGCGCCTCGCAGGACGTGCTCGACGCGCTCAAAACCCGGTTCACCAAGGTGCGCCACTACAAGCCGCCGGCCAGCCGGTCGGAAAGTGCGGAAACCTTCCTCATCGCCCACGGCTTCAAGGGCTAGGATTTCTTGACGTACGGGTTGTCGCCCGCCTTGACGATCAAGCGGATGGGCACGCCGGGCAGCCCGAACGCCTCGCGCAGACCGTTGACCAGGTAACGCTTGTAGCTTTCAGGCAGATAGGCCGCGCGCGACGCCATCAGCACGAAGGTCGGCGGGCGCGCCTTGGTCTGGGCCATGTATTTGGCCCGCACCCGGCGCCCGTCCACGGCAGGCGGGGGATGGCGCTGGGTCATTTCACCCAGCCAGTCATTGAGATCGCGGGTCTTCACCCTTGCATTCCAGTTGCGATGCAGGGCTTTGACCTCGGGCATGATCTTGTCGAGCCCGCGCCCGGTGACGGCCGAGACCGGGATCAGCGGCGCGCCCTTGATCTGGGGCAAGAGGCGCTCGAACATTTCGCGCAGTTCAGCGAGGCGCGCCTGCTTGTCGGCGACCAGATCCCATTTGGACAACAGCACGATCAGCCCGCGCCCCTCGGCTTCGACACGCGAGGCGATGTTAAGATCCTGGCGCTCAAACGGCTGCTCGGCGTCGACCAGCAGCAGGACCACTTCGGCGAATTTGACCGCGCGCAGCGTGTCGGCCGCACTCATGCGCTCGATGCGATCATCCACCTTGCCGCGCTTGCGCAGGCCCGCCGTGTCGTGAAGCCGCACGCGCCGGCCTTCCCATTCCCACTCGACCGCGATGGCGTCGCGCGTCAGCCCGGCCTCTGGCCCGGTGATCACGCGCTCGTCTCCAATCAACGCATTGACCAGAGTCGACTTGCCGACATTGGGACGCCCCACCACAGCGATACGCAGCGGCGCGCCCTCGTCCACCTCAACCTCAGCATCGGGATCGAAATCGGGGTCCACATGATCTGATGGGAGCTCGGCCTCCGGAGCACCGGGTTCGGCGGGGATCTCCAGATCAATCGCGTCGATCACGGCGGCCAGGCGCACCAACAGATCGCTCATCCCCTCCCCGTGGGCGGCAGACACCGGCACCGGCTCGCCCAGACCCATGGCCCCGGCCTCGTCCAGCCCGCGATCGCCCTTGGCGCCTTCGCACTTGTTGACCGCCAGCACCACCGGCTTGCCCGAGCGGCGCAGCAGGTCGGCAAAGCGCGTGTCCAGCGCGGTCACGCCTTCGCGGCCGTCGATGAGAAAGATGCACACATCGGCATCCTTCATGGCGCGCTCGGTCTGGGCGCGCATGCGCACCTCGATCCCGGTGGCCGCGTCCTCATATCCGGCGGTGTCGATCAGGCGCAGGTCCAGATCGCCCAGCCGGCCACGCGCCTCGCGCCGGTCGCGGGTGATCCCCGG
>JAIUMW010000392.1 GCA_022565365.1 Oceanicaulis sp. | reverse complement strand
GCATGCGCATGCTCTACCACGAACGCCACATCCGCCCCGGCGGCACCATCTCCGGCCCCGCCATGATGTCACTCGCCGACCTCGCCCTCTACGTCGCCATCCTCGCCCAGCTCGGCCCCGTCGCGCTGGCCGTCACCACCAACCTCAACTTCAACTTCATGCGCAAACCCGCACAGCGCGACCTGATCGCCGAATGCCGATTATTGAAGCTGGGGCGGACCCTCGCGGTGGGGGATGTGGCGATAAGGTCAGACGGGGAGGCGGACATGGTGTGCCACGCGACGGGGACTTATGCGATTCCGAAGGCGGGGTGATTGGGGGGGCTCGCCACTATGTACACTATACGCTGCCCTAGTTTATATATGCCTTGTTTGCATCTCCTGAGCCGACTTGCGGCTGCGACCCTCTGGAGCCTGCCATAAATGATAACGGTCTACTTTCGTCAGCGCAATTTATATGGGAAAATCATGCGATTCGCTGGTGTAGCTGGAAACATGGTGCTGGCGGTTCTCCTGAAGACCAGCTCATTGTGAGTGGCAAGAACATTATTTAGGAACCGAGTATGTCTCAACGAATACTTCTCTTTAATCACAAGGGTGGCGTTGGTAAGACGACGTCGGCTTATAACATCGGTTGGAAATTCGCGCAAAAAGGATATCGTGTTTTACTTGTAGATGGCGACTCCCAAGTCAATCTCTCTGCAAGGTCTCTTGGGGAGCGATTTGAATCCTATTATGATGAAGGGGCTGATACGGAGAAGTATAACTTATATGATGCTGTTCTTCCAGTTTTTGAAGGAAGGCCGCAACCTATTCATGATTTCGAATGCCCGTTAGCGCAAAACAGTGATAAGCTTTATCTTTTGCCCGGTCATCCAAATTTATCCTCTCTTGAAGGTCAGATTAGTCTTGCGCAGGAAACGCGAGGTACGCTCTCCGTAACAAAGAATATACCCGGGGCTCTTCACCGCATTATCTCACTCGCGGAGTTGCGACACGAAATTGATATTTCGATAGTGGATATCAATCCAGGCTTGGGGGCGCTAAACCAGAATTTTTTCATGATTTGCCAGTCTTTCATTGTTCCCACAAATCCCGACCCGTTCTCTCTTATGTCTTTAAAAACACTTGCCCTTGAGATTTCAAAGTGGGTTGACTGGAAGCAGAGTTACGGATCGAGCTTTTTTGACGCGACATACCCATTGCCGGAAGGCTGGGCCAAATTTTTGGGTGCGCTTCATTCAAGATTCAATAGACATAAAAGCAAGGCTGCTGGGCAGTACCATAAGCGAATTAGTGAGATTGATGATCGTATTGAGGATAGTTTTGTCCCCGCAATGAAAAAAAGCGGATGCATGTATCCTGATGATCGGTATCTTGAAGCTTCACATATTATCCTACCTAGTTCAGCTGCGGATGCCGACAAGGTGCGTCCATATGCTTTGGCGCGTGTGCCTGATTTTGGTCAAATAACCCATTTGGCGTCTGATTTCGATAAGCCAGTCTTTGCGATAACTGATGATGATATAAAAGATCTTTTGTATGGTCACGTAAAAACAAGTGTTGAAGCTAATATTCAGACTCTTGATCTGCTTTTTGACGCAGTTTGTGAAAAGATAAGAGTAGTTATTTCTGATGACTGAAGCCTATGATCGCTATAGAATATTGGTTGCTGATGCATGGGAGTGCATCGAGAACTTTCGTGTCACAGAGCATGATTTTGCTCTTAGGCACGTTTGGGTTTCTTGTGTTTCGGCTTTGGATTTGTATCTGACCGAATTGGTCGCCGAGGCGGGGCTTCGGATTGTTGATAAATCTCCATTAAGCCTGACGCCAAATCTTCGCAATATTGGTATTCCCCTGGAGGGGGTTTTTGAGTATGAGAAGATGAGCCCTTCGCAAAAACTTATATTTTTTCGATCCGCAATATACTCAAGTGTTCAATTTGTATCTCTTTATAGATCAGATGGTGTTTTAAGTGCGCTAAGCTATATCTGGATCGCGGATCCAAAGAAGAAATGGAAGACAATAACTGCTCGCATAAAAAATTTTGGACAATATATTGATTATACGGAGCAAGATATTCGTAGTGAGCTCGATGCTATAGGTGATCGACGTGATTTAATCTCACACTCAGTTGATTGGCCACCAGGCGCAGATAGGCGTAATCCTGTTCGAATAGAAGATGCTATGCAGGTAATTGATTTCGTATCTGCCCTTGTCCGCGCTATTGATGTAGAAACTGAAGAGCAGATTAACAATATTTAATATTATTTTTTGTCTGTAGAAAATTGTATGTTGAAATTTGACGCTCAGATGGATTCATGAAGTGGGTTATCCGTTAAGAGATGTCTAAGAAGATCTGCGCGGTATCCAAATACCCCATCCCCCGTTACCCCAATACCACCACCCCCAATCCCTTGCCCACCAACCCTTCCAGCCCCACCAATCTCCCCAAATAACCCTTGACGCGGCACGAAACTGCGCATAAACCGCCTTCATCGCCGCCGCGTTCGGGGTTCCCGGGCTGGCGGCTCTTTGTTTGGACCGGGGCCGGGTGCCCCTTTAGGGATACAGCGCAATGAAAACGTTTTCGCTGAAGCCCGCCGATGTCGAGAAGAAGTGGGTCATCATCGACGCGGAGGGCCTCGTCGTGGGCCGTCTCGCCTCGGTCGTGGCGATGCGCCTTCGCGG
>JAIUMW010000391.1 GCA_022565365.1 Oceanicaulis sp. | reverse complement strand
GCTGGGGTAGGGACGGATTACTTTGAATCCGAACCGCGCCCGTGCTATCTAGACGCTAATTCTAGAAAGGGTTGCCGTCATGGGTCTCAGCATCAAGACCGAAGAAGCCGACCGGCTGGCCCGTGAACTGGCCCAGCTGACCGGCGAGACCATGACCGAGGCGATCACCAAAGCCATGCGTGAACGGCTTGAGCGCCTTCGGGCCGAGCAGGAGGCGCAGGACGATTATATTGGGCGCATGAAGGCGTTCGTGCGTGAGCGCGCTGATCTCTATGACCGCCGCCCGGTGACCAAGCGGGAATGGGATGAAGCCTGCGGCGACACACCCGAAGAGCTGGGTTTCTAGACATGCTCGTAGTGGACAGTTCCGCTATCGCTGCGGTTCTGTTTGATGAGCCCGAGGCGCCGGCCTGTATGTCCGCCCTTCAAGGGTACCGCACACGCCTTCTATCGGCAGCGAACTATGTCGAGATCGGCGCGGTAATGGCGGGCCGGGCCAGCAGTGAAAATCGGCTCAGAGCGCTGGCCGATCTGGATGACTATCTGAACGACTTCCGCATCAGAATCGTCCCTGTTGACCAACACTTGGCGCGTGCGGCGTTGAGGGCCCGCATCGCATATGGCCGGGGCTTCGGGACGCGAGGCGGGCTGAACTTCGGTGACAGCTTCGCCTACGCGCTGGCCAAACATCACGCCGCCCCGCTGCTCTATGTCGGCGATGATTTCTGCGTAACTGACACTCAATCCGCGCTGTGATCAACACCCGGCCAGCGCGCGCCTGTAAACCGGCTCTCGCCAAGCGCGTCGCCGGTTGTACGGTAGGTGGGCAGCGTAACGATGAAGTCACCGTCTCTGTATGCCGCCAACCCCACAGCATGACAAGAAGTCCGCGCCAATCGGGGTTATAATATAATAATGTACATCAACGCTGAAACGTCCCACCAATCGGGAAAAGCACTCTACTTTTTGAATTAGGCCCAATCGACATAGATTTTCAAAATCTAAATACAAATCGTCACTATATATTCCAAATACCGCACCAGTACTAATTGCAATATCCGGGTTTTCCGCATCAAAAATCTCGAGAGTATCAATGCATATCCCCGTTTTATTGAATTCTTCAGCCAGCTTTGCTGCAAAATCATCGATATTCGCTGAATGCTCCTCAACTCTTTCAACAGAGCCGGGCATTCCGTTTATATTATAATAAAAATAGTTGTCAATATAGTGATCTACGGTGCCTCCTTCAAGGCCGTTCAAATTGACAATTTCTTCAATTATCTTTGCCTGATTGGACGTAATGTGTGACATTATTTGTGCATATTGACCTATCAACTCAACCTTATCAGTTAATGTAGTGGCGATTAGGTTGGACCACATATCAATTAGCTTATCCTCGTCTATGTCTTCGAGGCTAGCTTTTTCGAGCAAAGGTAAAAGAAATTTATGCGAGACTGCCTCTATATGTTTATCGCTATTGTCAAGGCGCTCCTTTGTTCTTCTCATTATTTCGGTCAATGTCTTTTGTCGAGACAGTTGAATTTTGTCGCCCAACCACCCAAAAGATTCTGATATGGGCCTAATCAAATCGGTTAACGCATCGACCGCGCGACTGCTTGACTCCGAATTTATTTCAGTTGATATGCTCGCACTCAATTTCGTTTCAAAGTCAATTGACTTTGAGCTAGAGCGGTTATCATCTTCTGAGGTGCCAGAATGGTTTTTGTCTGAACTGCTTCGCATTCCAAAAGACCCTTAAGCTCTAAATGATTAGATACACAATATAATGGTTCTTAGAAAGGTGCCCCAAAATGCCCACCTACGCTTGGGCGGAGGCATTCACCTAGAGCTCCAGCGCCTGTTCCACACCGGCGCGTATGAAGACGCCCTCGGCGATCAGACCCGCGCCAATCTCGCCCGTGAACTGGAAGCCCTGTAAACCGGTACTCGCCAACCGGCACGGCAGGCGTTAGACACGGGTTTCAGCGACTGAACCCGCGCCGCTAACCCCTCCCGGACCTGTCCGGGGGCCGGGGCTCGCGCGCGTCTGACAGACAAAGGCCCCGCCCCCATGCCGAGACGCACTGACATCCAGTCCATCCTGATCATCGGCGCCGGTCCCATCGTGATCGGTCAGGCCTGCGAGTTCGACTATTCGGGCGTGCAGGCGGTCAAGGCGCTGAAAGAAGAGGGCTACCGGGTGATCCTGGTGAACTCCAACCCGGCCACGATCATGACTGATCCGGGCCTGGCGGACGCCACCTATATCGAGCCGATCACGCCGGAAATGGTCGCCAAGGTGATCGAGAAGGAGCGCCCGGACGCGCTGCTGCCCACCATGGGCGGGCAGACCGCGCTCAATTGCGCGCTGGAGCTGGACCGGCGCGGCGTGCTGGAGCTGTTCGGGGTGGAGATGATCGGCGCGCGCGCTGATGTCATCGACAAGGCGGAAAACCGCGAGCGCTTCCGCAACGCCATGGATTCCATTGGCCTCGAAAGCCCCAAATCGCGCACCGCCCAAACGCGGGCCGAAGCTGAAGTCGTGCTGGAGGAGCTGGGACTGCCGGCGGTGATCCGGCCCTCCTTCACCATGGGCGGTACGGGCGGCGGCATCGCCTACAATATCGAGGAATTCCGCGAGATCGTGGCGTCAGGCCTCTACAACTCCCCGGTCACCGAAGTGCTGATCGAGGAGAGCGTG
>JAIUMW010000390.1 GCA_022565365.1 Oceanicaulis sp. | reverse complement strand
GCGAAGCGACGGACTGCATCGACGTAGGGGGCGTGCGCCTGGAAGTCCGATATCTCGGACTTCTGGGCACCGAAAACCAACGAACTGTGCTGTTCCGCACCGTTACAGTGGGGTGATCGAGCATTTTCGGATCCCTGTATTGGCCGAGGCGCATTGATCAGCGTTTCCCTAAAGTAACTGCGCATGTCGACCAAGAGCGCGCGGGCATCGGTCGTCATAGTCCGCCAGGCTTCGCACTTGAGTTCGTGCCGATACAGTCGGACATGAGACTCATCCCGACCCTTCCTCCGCCTTGGCATTATCGCCACCTCAATAGCAAATGAGGCTTATTCGGTCTGAAGAACGCCCACGCTGGCTGAGCGCCGTCGTGATGCTCTTCCGACCATTCACTTGTCCAGTTGGCGGCTATAGGGCACCGGTAGCTACCAATGGATCCTAAAAGCTCCTGTGCATTTCGGGTTCCCCCGTGCGCAAGGCGGAGCCGTTCCGCATCCAGCACAGCACGGCGCACACTCGCTCGACTTACGGACTGGGCATGATTGAACACAGGCTGGGAAACAGTCATGAAGACGGCCCTCCACAACCACGCTGCTGAACGCGTTGCTCGATCCAGGAGTCAATTTCGTGCTCCACCCAACCGACTGACCGAGCAGTCAACCGCAACGGAGCAGGAAACTGGCCGGCGGCGATACTGGCGTAGATGCTGCTGCGGCTAAGTCCAGTGCGTATTTCCACTTCGCGACGTCGAAGAATGCGATTCGATGCGTACATCTCTGGTCCTCGTCAGAATCCTAGGGATTTTCGAGGCCATCTTGACCAGCAACGACGAGTTGGAATAGTGAGAATAGCTTTCTTGAAAGCCGGGAATTGGTTTCATTGCAGGCGATGAAGCGTGAGCTGCTATGGGCCGGGGCGGCGGCCGGAATGCGCCCACGAGGGACGAATAATGCGGGCTACCCACTTCGATGTGGTCTGCGGCATACCCTGCTTCTTCAGCCAATCAATCACTTCGGACTCTTTCGGCTGACTATTGGCATCGTCAGGGTCAGCGGTTGACCAAAACTCCTTCGCGGCCCTGTTCACAATCCGAAGATGATCGGAAACGTACTCAGATGAATCAGCATGAAAGTCAGCTTCAGAATCAGCCTGGGACAGCAGATTCTGAAGCAACTCGTTCAGAGCTTGTGGGCGCACAACGATTGGAGCATCTTGCGGGAGACTATCTGCTGCATAGAAGTCAGCATGCTTGGGCTTGCTTGCTTTGTTTTTTAGGTACGCTTCTCTTTCTTTCGAATACTTGATGCGCATTGCTTCTGCATGCTCAGACGTGTAGGAACCCTTCGCAAGCTCTTCCTCCAAACTCCTTCCAAACGCATGCGATCCAGACTTATATTCGTTCTCCTCGAAGCTTTCCTGTAGATGGTAGAGGTCACCGCCTTTTGAAACCACGAAAGCTCCGTCCAGATTCATTACAGTCACATCCGGCCCACCTGTCATTTCCTGATAAGCCTGCTGGATATTGATGCGCTCAGCCCCAATCATTGGTAGATCATGGAGCCCCCAGATCGTAAAGACCGGTTCCTCATACTCGACATACTCGTCCTCGCTCACCAGATCTCCCTGAGGACGCAGGTACAACGACTGATTCTCAAGCCCTTTGCGGATCGCTGGCTCGAGGTTATCGATCTCATGGAACTTGACCCCTCTCACTAGAACCGGAGGAAGAAACGGCTGGGCAGAATCAACTTCCCCCCACACATTGAAGGTCCCATCTTTGAGCGAAACTATCCGTGCCTTACGCGCCGATGTCCCGTTCACAATGTTGACAGTCAGTGTGAGATGGCCATCGAGCGCCAACTGCAGAACATCACTCACTCCTACGTCTTCCTCAAGAACGTGGGCGAGGTAGTCTGCAGCCTCGCCTAGGGTGAGGAATGACTTGAGGCGCAGCAGTCTGCTCATTGCCAAGGCCCAGCTTTTGTCCGACGGTCAGAGTGTAGCAAAGGCGGCTACCGCGCTACCCTCTCGTTAAGGAGTCCAGATAATCCGCCCACCGCTGCATCATCGCGCGCCTGGCTTCCAGGTGAGCGGTCCGGTTGTAGGCCCGTCCATTCGGGTCGCGAACCGCATGCGCAAGCTGGTGCTCGATGATGTCAGGTCGTTCGCCGAGCACCTCATCCAGGAGTGTGCGCGCGGTGGCCCGGAAGCCATGGGCCGTGACTTCATCCTTACCAAAGCCCAGACGCCGGAGGACGGCATTGATGGTGTTCTCGGACATGGGACGGCCTCGCCCACGTTCCGAAGGGAAGACATAGGACCCGCGGCCAGTCAGGGGCTCCAGGTCCCGGAGTATAGATACGGCCTGAACTGATAGAGGAACCAGGTGATCACGGCGGGATTTCATCTTCGCGCCGGAGAGCGTCCACAGTCGTCCGTCCAAGTCGATTTCGGCCCATTCCATGCGCCGAAGCTCGCCTGGCCGCACAAAGAGGTAAGGGGTAAGCCGCAATGCACAGCCCACGACGAATGAACCCTGAAACCCCTGCATGGACCTCAGCAGTTCACCGAGCCGCTTCGGGTCCGTGATGGCTGCGTGGTGTCGCTTCGAGACAGACTTGAGGGCGCCGGCAAGCGCTGCGGACACGTCGTGGTCGGCGCGCTCCGACCGCACAGCATAGAGGAGAATATGGGCCCAGTACCCTCG
>JAIUMW010000389.1 GCA_022565365.1 Oceanicaulis sp. | reverse complement strand
GGCGGGTGAGCGGGTGCGGGATCAGGTGAGCTTGCTCTCACACTATAAAGACACGCACGCGCATCATCGTTGTCGTGGCAGCTGGCGTCATGCGCCTGTATCGCATGGCCTGCAACGGTTTCGGCTGATCGGCGCTTGATGGTGGCGTTGCTCGCCTGTCCCCATTTTTGCGGCGAAAAACCGTTATTTTTCAAAGGCGGGTGAAAATCAGGCTGCGCGATCATGGCCTGCACCTTCTCGATCGCGAAGCCAGCTTTCGAGAGCGGTTCGTCTGATCAATCGGCGGCGGCCTATAGTCAAAGTGGGTGGCCCGATGCCATCGGCGATCAGGCTATGCAGCGTTCGGCGGCTGATCCGCATGAAATCAGCGGCTTCGTTTAGGTTCAGAACTTCGTCTTTGTGCTCGATTCCTTCGATGCGCATCCATCTCTCCTTGATCGTGTGAACCCCATTTCGGCCCTCCTCTCTGTCGTGACGTTCTGATCTTTTGATTTGTGGACTGAATCTCGCGCATCGGTGCAGCGGTTCGCAATAGAAATCGTGTTGACGCGCTCGCTCTCCACAAGAGATGAAATCTGTTTTTCGTGGGGATCAGGATTTTGCCCCCTATCGCCTATCCGACGATTGCCCCGCTTCCTGATCCACGTACGCCAAGCCGGATCGATCACTTCAACGATATTCGGCAGATGCTTCTGCCCCCGGCGCGGCCTAGGTGTGACGCGGATCAGCCCGGCAGCTCGTGCGGCCCTGATCGCATTCTTCACGCTTGATCGTGAGCACCCGGCCCGTGCGGCGATGGCGTCGATCGGCTGGCGGCAATCACCACGGCGGCGGTGCTCGTCAACCACGATGGCGAGCACCGCCTGCTCGGCTGTGGTGAAACGCGCGCTGATAGCAGGCGGCGCGAACCCGGATGCGGCTACGCGGCGGCGGCGCTCGATCGCCTGCGGCCTGTGTGGCGGCCTCTGCGGCCTGCGTGGCGGAAAGATGCTAGGGCGGCCTGTGTGGCGTTCCTGCGGTCTGTGTGGCGCTCCTGCGGCGCTCGTGGTGCTGTTGAGCATCCGGCGAGTGTGAATGCGCTCGGCGAGCCCCTGAGCGGCGTCTTCGGTGATCTGGCCTTCGGAGAGCCCGCGCCATATCAAGCGGCTCAGCTCGTCCAGGTGGCGGCCACCGTGCGCGGCGTCGATCGCCTGCGCAATTTGATCTGCGAACATGCGTCATCCCTTGGCGTCATCGCCGCGAGGGAAGGTGCTCGCAATCAGGCAAACCGGGACCGTTCCGGGAATCGAGGATTCCGGTTGACGGGTGGCATCATGTGCGGGAAGATCAGAGTGCAAACAACGATCGGCCCCCACAGGCCTTTGGCGAGCCGTTCCTTCACCGGGAGCGGCTTTCGCTTTTCTGGCGACTCGGCGACGAACCACCTGAGCCGTTAACCAGTTTGCGCCGGGAATGCCGCACCCGTCAACGCGCAGCCAAGCCTCGCTATTCCACCACGCTGCTCACACAACGGTTGGCACGTTCGCAATGGATTTTAAGGTGCGCTCTGACCGGCGTATGCTAATCGGAATTAGCCAAACCTAGGCCCCGCTAATCTTGCAGAATGCTCAATTTTAATGCCGTTGTTTTTTTAATTTTAACGTTTTTCCTGCACTTCTGAGATGTCTCTCAGAGACGTAAATCTCTGAAATGGGCGTAGGTCTTGTCACGGGCCGATATACCCCTCTCGCTAAAGCTCTGGCGGGAGGGGTTTTTCATTAATAAAGCCCTTCTTTGAATCTCTGAATGATCTTCAAATTTTAATACTACGTTTGTTAAGTAATTCAACCTTATGTCAAGAAATCTAGATTAAACATATCATCGTGCAAACGCTGAATATGTCGATTGCACTATAGAAACCGTGCTCAGGAGCTACTACCATGAAAAACCTCTTTTCTCGCTTTGCGAATGACGAATCTGGTGCGACCGCTATTGAATATGGCTTGATCGCTGCTCTCATTGCTGTCGCAATTATTGCGACCGTAACCACTCTGGGGACTGAGATCAGTGACACCTTTGAGGATGTTACGACAGCCCTTTCTGGTCGCCCCGACCCCTGATTGTTTGGCTGCAGCAGCTTTTCGTATGATGTGGAATTCCCGGGCTCCCTCAGTTTAAAGGGGGCCCGTTCTTATTTTCATATTATGGACGAACACGAACAAGCATTAAGCTGCCTTGCGGGTGTGAGCCGCGACGATCTTCTTCACGGCTTCATGGCTGAGCTGAAACCCGCGTTCGGCGGCGGCGGCGGCGATCTTGCGCAAGGCGAGCCCGGCGGCGCGCATGTCGATCATCTCGGCGATCATCGCCTGCTCGGCAGCGTCTTCGATCAGCGCTCCGTGCTTATCGATCTGCCATCCGAACGGACGGTGGCCACCGAGATATCGGCCACGCTGTTTCTGATCCGCCTTCGACTGTGAAACCCGTTCACGGATGCGATCACGTTCGGCTTCGGCGAAAGCGGCGGCGATCGTGAGAAAGAGCTTCGACAAGCCGTTGCCTGCAATATCACCACCGAGATCGAGAAGGTGCAGCTTCACGCCACGCTGTTTCAACTGCTCAACCACGTTGAGCGCGTCCAGCGCGGATCGAAAGCAACGATCGAGCTTGGCGGCGATGACGATATCGCCATCGTTGAGCATGGCGAGCATGTCGGCACCAGCCGGACGCT
>JAIUMW010000388.1 GCA_022565365.1 Oceanicaulis sp. | reverse complement strand
TTCTCGAAGATCTCTTTGCTGAAAAATTAGTTTTTGGGACTCTGCATCCAACATATAAAATGTAAGATTATAGTCCAGTATAGCAACACAGTAATCAGTTTACCTTTTTATAATTATGTCTCATTATTATTACTTATAAATAGCTATTCACTATTTTTCAAAATTACTATTAATTTATTGATTTTTCTTAAATCATTTCGTGTATATAACTAGGACGCATACGAGAAATTTATGAAACTCAAAATCAAAACATATATGGTTTATGTATCTGTTGCGATGATCAGTTTTTCATTTTCCAATTGCATGGCATGGCCCGGTCTTACTGCTCTTTTTGGAGTTTTAGGGAATGCAAAGTCGCCCTCCCCTATTTTTATTCTTCCTCCCGGTTCTTCTTCCCAACCACAAGATAATCCTAGACCTTCCGACAATACAGATTTGATTTTGGATCCGGATTCATTTGAGATTCCGGTAACTCCTAATCCCGGAAGCCCCGAGGTTATGGTTGTATCAAGAACAGGAAATGTGGTTTCTGAGTCGGGGTCGTCCACAACCGTTTCACTATCGCTTTCACAAGGACCTTCCCAGAATGTCCGCATTCATAATTTCAACCTTTCGATGGCAGGAGAAGTTTCCGTTTCTCCGGCGGAATTTATATTTACACCCGAGAATTGGGACTCTCCTCAGATCCTGACAATCACAGGTGTCCCGGATTCCATTCAAGATGGAGACAAAGAGCTAACAATTCAGCTGGGTTCTATGGAATCGGTAGACAGTCGTTTCCAGGGAGTAGATGCCGGAGAGATATATGTCTTGAATACGGACATTGACTCTGCTGGAATTGCTTTGTATCCACTTACCGGTCTCCAGACATCTGAAGATGGAGATACTGACCAATTATCCGCTGTTTTGAATTCCAGACCGACTGCAGAGGTAACTTTCACTGTGCAAGTTTCTCCTCCTTCCGAGGTATCGGCAAGTCTATCCAGTATTACCTTTACACCGGACAATTGGAATAACCCTCAGGTAATTACGATTACAGGATTGAATGATAGCATAAAGGACGGCAATCAACCTTTTACCGTTCAACTTGTATCGGGAAGCAGTTCCGATTCTTTGTATAATGGATTGAACTCATCCATTGCTCATGGTATCAACCTGGATAATGATACAGCGTCCATTGTGGTAAATACAACAGCACCTCTTCCTTATACAACCTCCGAGGATGGAACCTCTATTACATTTCGAGTAAGGCTCTCTTCCGAGCCAACTCATCCTGTTACGATTCCCGTATACAGCTTGAATCCATTGGAAGGACAACCCAACACAGCTAATCTTGTTTTCAATTCGGGCAATTGGAATGTGGAACAAAATCTGGTAGTTACAGGTCAAAATGACAATGATATAGATGGAGACAAATTGTACACCATCCGCCTGGATAAACCTGTCAGCGATGATGCGGAATATTCAGAGCTCCACCAAATTGATATTTCTTTAACCAACTTGGATAATGATTTTGCGGCTTTGGTGTTTTCCAACCATTTGAACCTAACTACCGGAGAAGATGGAACCAATGATAATTTTCGAATTCGTCTTCGATCCAGACCTACGGCAGATGTTACAATTCATTTAGAATCCAGTGACTTAACTGAAGGAACAATCAACCCAACCAGTGTGACTTTTACTCCATCCAACTGGAATACTAACAGGACAGTCAATATCAACGGAGTGAATGACTCATTGATTGACGGAGATATATGGTATGAGATAAGATTTACAAGTATTGTCAGTGCAGATTCAGAGTATAACGGATTGGTGGTAGATCCTCTACCGGTTATCAATATGGATGATGATACTCCCGGGGTGATGTACCTCGGGGCCAGTGGTATCACAACTACCGAGAGTCAGACAGGCACAACGAGCTTTCAAGTTCGACTTAAGACAAGACCTACCGACAATGTTCGGTTTCCTCTAATAACATCCAACAATACGAATGAAGGGACGATTACAACCTCTGAACTCCTATTCACGCCCAGCAATTGGAATGTTCCTCAGACTATAACCATTCAACCGGTTCGAGATTGGATAGTTGATCCCGATGTATTGTATCAGATTGTTTTTGGAAATCTGGAAAGTGATGATCCGCTTTATTCGGATTTTGCGGTAGATTCTGTTCCTGTTACCAATCGTAACTCGGATAGTTTTGGATATATATTCAGTCCTGCGTTTGGTAGTTTTAACCCGGTTGTAACCGACACAGGATTAAAAGACTCATTTACTTTACGGCTTAACTCCAAGCCTACGGCAAATGTCACCATTCCCCTTTCACCTCTAGATCCCAGTCGCTTAGCTGTATCTACTTCAGACATCGAATTTACACCTGACAATTGGGATACTCCGGTTTCCGTGGAACTGGAAGGTGTTTTTGTATTGGAATCTACTCCTATCAATACAACAATTGGTCTTCGTATGGGAGCTTGGAATAGTGGTGAAGCCAAATACTATCCCACCGGCAGTTCGGATTATGCGAGTTTTGCCTTTGTTGATAGAAATGGAACTACATCCGATAATGGAATACTAAATGTCCGTAGATTCAACACCCAGAGACCTATTACTGTGGTTCATCCATTGATAGCCAATGCAAGCTCTCGATTGACAACTACCGAAGCAGGCGTTGAAGTTCCCTTACTAATTAGATTGGGATGGGAACCAACTTCAACAG
>JAIUMW010000387.1 GCA_022565365.1 Oceanicaulis sp. | reverse complement strand
GGCAGCGTAGGATCATTCATGGCGGATGTGGCCTCCGTGAAACTGCAAGATTCGGCGTTAGCACCCAAATCTTACGCGATTTCAACGGCTTGCGCTACATCCGCCAGACCACCATGAAATTTTCGGGTTAGCATGTCGGGTTCAGCGCATACACCGGTTTCAAATAGGCCCGCGCGCTTACGCCAGCGAGCTTTTGGAGATCGTTTCATACGTATTCCCCATCACTTGCTGCTAGGTTTCCATTCGCGTGCAAGGCGCTGGGCCTCGGCAATCTGACTGGGCGACATCCGGCGCTCAATTTCATCGAGGTTGAGCCGCATAATGTTGCTCCCGGCGTTCACGGCCAAGTTCCACCACATATGCGCAAGTACATCGTATTGGCGGACACCGAGGCCATCTCTGTACATAAAGCCTAGGTTCGCTTTTGCACCCGCATGCCCTTGGTCGGCGGCATTGCGGAACAAGTGCAGTGCTTTGGAGTAGTCCTGGCGGACGCCTCGACCCTTCATATACATGTATCCAAGCTCTTGCTGAGCGAGTGAATCCCCTTGCTCAGCGGCAAGCCGATACCAGTGCACAGCTTCAGCATAGTCCTGCCGGCCCCCCTGACCTAGTTCGTACATGTTGCCGAGGAAGATATGAGCCCTCAAGTTCCCTTGCTCAGCGGCTCTGCGGAACCAGATCACGGCTTCGGCGTGGTCCTGCGGTACGCCCCTGCCAATCAAGTAAAATCTTCCAAGCTCTTTCTGAGCGAGTGAATCCCCTTGCTCAGCGGCAAGCCGATACCAGTGCACCGCCTCGGAGTAGTCCCGGTCAACGCCCCGGCCAAATAAGTACATATTGCCGAGGTAAAACTGGGCAACGGCATGCTCTTGCTCAGCGGCTCTGCGGAACCAGATCATGGCCTCGGCATAGTCCTGCTTTTGAGAGTGCTTCAGGCCGAGCTGAAACTGCTCTTCTGCAGGAATTATATCTCCACCGTTGGTCAAGATAGTCGGGATCAGAACCATCCTCCGGGTATCGCCGAACTCAGCCGCGATCCCGACCCGCTGCGCCAAGGCTTCCGTCAGTTGATTAAAACCCTCCGGCGGCGCGGATGTCAGGAAGATGATCGCCTGCGTTCTGAGTCCCAGATTCGCTGCATAACCGCCGACGACCGCGTTGCCCGAACCGGTCTCTTGGAAACGCCCATCTCTTTCAATGTAGGCCGCGTGAAAACCAATTTGGGCTCTGCTACCAACATATCGGGTCGTACCGCCGAGCCACGCTAGCGCGCAGGCCGAGTAGCATTCCTCTTGATCTGCGACGACGGTCCGGTAGCCACGCAATCGGATACGTGTACCGATCTCAATGCCAGCGGCCAATGCGCCGCCGTCGCTGCTGAAGGAAATGATGGCGTCGTCCAGATCCTTTGTCACATCAGCGAAACGCTCGATGTCGCGCTCTATGAAATCGCCGCTAATGCTGACGACCGAAACGCCGTCCACATTCTTGCCCTCAAGCCTGATCTCGGCGGCGTGCGCCACGCCTGCAACCATCAGGGCTGCTGCGCCCCCTAAACGCACGCCTCTAAACATATCATTTCCCTGCTGTACGCTGGCAACAATAGCAGAATGACCTGTTAAATTAATTGTGGAGAGTACGGTTGTGACCCTCAGGCGCAGACAGGCGCGAGTGCCCTTTTGTTGCAGGAGCGGGATACCAGACACTGTCTGCGCAAGAATTCTCGACTCACGTCTGAAAGAGTGATCTCTTAACGTTTTCTCCGCCTGAGTCACACGATGAAGCGCACACGGCTTTCCGTAAACCGAGAGGAGTTATTGCGAGCGCTTGGAACCTTGAGCTCGGTAAGGCGAAAGCGTTTTGGCCTAGTCCCTGTCTGGCTTGGCTTTAATGCTGCGCAATCTTCTCTTACCATTCAAGAGGAACGCGCTCATGCATCGGCCACTATTCCGGCGCGGGGTAATTGGCCTCCGACAGGCGCTACTGTTGACATTGCCTATATGCGCGGCGCGGTCAACAAAGTAAGCGCTCCCGTGGTGGAACTGATAATGGTAGAAGACACTATTTTGGTCCCACGCGAGAAAGGCTATGTTCGCCTCGGCCTGCTCGATTTCGGAGATCAGCCAGTTGCGCAGCCCCCTGACCTGATTCAGGCACGAATTGTAGAATCCCCAGATGGCCTTCCTCTCTTCCGTTGGGCGCTGGAAAGAGGTCTCCCCCGGAAATCTTGACGGCAATGATAGGTGGGTCACTGTCGATGATTTTCCGGCGCTTGGGCATTCGGCGATTCGATTGGTGGCGGCATGAGCCGGCGCATAGGGGCTCGTCCCTGCGGGTTATCAATTTCGTCGGTGATCCCACTGTGATGCGGCGCCGCCGATCACCGGGAATGATCCTCCCAAGAAGCAGGTTGGTGACACGCGCACGCGCCAATTAGAGGCATATTGGAAGGGTGCTGTTCAGCAGTGAGCTTGATCGAAAAAACGCCGATGTAGCGGGACACAAATCTGCTTCCCAAGGACCACCTCCGCCAAGTTCCGATACTTTCTGATAAGTCCTGGGGGAAATTATGGGGGAAGCGAAAAGAGGATTTTTTAAATAGATCAATTAAAACAAGAATTTAGTATGATTTAATGGCGGAGGGAGAGGGATTCGAACCCTCGATACGGTTTCCCGTATACACGCGTTCCAGGCGTGCGCCTTAAACCACTCGGCCACCCCTCCG
>JAIUMW010000386.1 GCA_022565365.1 Oceanicaulis sp. | reverse complement strand
GTGGTCGTGCGCACCGCCAAGGACATCAAGCGCCGGGACGGATCGGTGATCCGCTTCGACACGAACGCTGCTGTCCTGATCAACAATAACAACGAGCCGATCGGCACCCGGATCTTCGGACCGGTGCCGCGTGAGCTGCGCGCCAAGCAGCACATGAAAATCGTCTCCCTGGCGCCGGAGGTGCTGTAGTCATGGCCGCGAAAATCAAGAAAGGCGACAAGGTCGTCGTCCTGACCGGTCGCGACAAGGGCAAGACCGGCCAGGTGGAGAAGGTGCTGCCGTCCGAGAACCGCGTTGTGGTTTCGGGCGTGAACACCGTGAAGCGCCACACGCGCCCGACCCAGACCAATGCGGGCGGGATTGTAGAAAAAGACGCGTCCATCCACGTGTCCAACGTGGCCCTGGCCGACCCCAAGTCCGGTGAAGCGACGCGTGTCGGCTTCAAGACGGGCAAGGACGGCAAGAAGGTGCGCGTAGCCAAGAAGTCCGGCGAGGTGATCGATGTCTGACATCGCAACGTACGAACCGCGCCTGAAGACGCGCTACCGCGAGGAAATTCGCGCGCGTCTGAAGGAAAAATTCGGCTATGCCAACGAGATGCAGATCCCGCGCCTGGACAAGGTCGTGATCAATATGGGCGTTGGCGAAGCGGCCCAGGATTCCAAGAAAATCCAGGGCGCACTGGCCGATTTGCTGATGATTTCCGGTCAGAAGCCGGTCGCCACGGCGGCCAAGACCTCGATCGCCGGGTTCAAGCTGCGTGAAGAGCAGCTGATCGGCGCCAAGGTGACGCTTCGCAAGGACCGGATGTACGAGGTTCTCGACCGTCTCGTGACCGTGGCCCTGCCGCGTGTGCGTGACTTCCGCGGCCTGAACGGCAAGAGCTTTGACGGGCGCGGCAACTACGCCATGGGTCTCAAGGAGCACATCGTGTTCCCCGAGATCAACTACGACAAAGTCGAAAAGATTCGCGGCATGGACATCATCGTGTGCACCACCGCGAATACCAATGAGGAAGCGAAGGCCCTGCTGGCCGAGTTCGATTTCCCGTTCACGAACTGACGCAGCAGGAGCGCGGCGCCACGGTGGCGCCGCACGCAGGAGAGATTTGAATGGCTAAGAAGAGCGCTATCGAGCGTAACCAGAAGCGTCAGCGTTTGGCGGAGCGTTTTGCTGCCCGCCGCGCCGCGTTGAAGGCGGTCGCCCGAGACAAGTCCAAACCGGTGGAAGAACGGTTCGCCGCCCAGCTGAAGCTGGCCGACCTGCCGCGCAACTCCGCGCCGTCGCGCATTCGCAACCGCTGCCAGATCAGCGGCCGTCCGCGTGCGTATTACCGCAAGCTGAAGATGTCGCGTATCGCGCTGCGTCAACTGGCCAGCCACGGGATGATCCCGGGCATGGTCAAGTCGAGCTGGTAGGAGGTCAGGACATGTCTGTGAACGATCCGCTCGGCGATATGCTGACCCGCATCCGCAACGCTCTGATGCGCAAGCGCACCAGTGTGTCCACGCCGGCGTCCGCGCTGCGTGCCCGTGTGCTCGACGTTCTGCTCGATGAAGGCTATATCCGCGGTTACACCGAGAGTGTGGACGCGCGCGGCTTCAAGCAGTTCGACATCGAGCTGAAATATTATGAAGGCGCGCCTGTGATCTCCCAGATCCAGCGCGTGTCGAAGCCGGGACGGCGCGAATACCGCAAGGTGCGCGACCTGCCGCTGGTTCAGAACGGGCTGGGCATCGCCATCATCTCGACCCCCCAGGGTGTGATGAGCGATACGTCTGCGCGCGCGAAGAATGTCGGCGGCGAGATCCTTTGCCACGTCAGCTAGGAACAGGAGGCTAATATGTCGAGATTGGGCAAGCTGCCTGTTGAAATTCCAGGCGGCGTCACCGCGTCGGTGAATGCAGGCGTGGTTATGGTCAAAGGCCCCAAGGGCGAGCTGAGCTTCTCGGCGCCGTCCAGCGTGCGCATCCGCCACGAAGACGGCGCACTGAAGGTCGAGCCGGTGGAGAACTCCAAGACCGCCAAGGCGATGTACGGCACCGCGCGTGCGCGCCTGAAGAACATGGTCCTGGGCGTCACCAACGGTTTTGAAAAGAGCCTGGAGCTTGTGGGCGTGGGCTATCGTGCCCAAATGCAGGGCAGCGATCTCAAGCTGGCCCTGGGTTTCTCCCACGACGTGATCTACACCCCGCGCAAGGGGATCACGATCACGGTGCCCAAGCCGACCGAGATCAAGATCGAAGGGCCGGACGCTCAGGCGGTTGGTCAGACTGCGGCGGAAATTCGCCGGTTCCGTTCGCCTGAGCCTTACAAGGGCAAGGGCGTGAAGTACGCGACCGAGCAAGTGCGCCGCAAAGAAGGCAAGAAGAAATAGGGTCCTGGTGATGAAATCCTCTGCAGAGAAAATGCGCCGCCGCACGCAGCGCACCCGCTCCCGGATCCGCAAACTGGCCAATGGCCGGCCGCGTCTGTCCGTGTTCCGGTCGTCCAAGCATATCTACGCGCAGATCATCGACGATGCGAACGGCCTGACGGTCGCTGCGGCGTCCTCGCTCGAACAGGGCAAGGACGCCAACGGCGCCACGGTCAGTGCGGCCGAGACGGTCGGCAAGCTCGTCGCCGAGCGCGCGAAGGAAAAAGGTTTGACCGACGTGGTGTTCGACCGCGGCGGCTACATGTACCACGGGCGCGTCAAGGCGCTCGCAGATGCTGCCCGTGAGGGCGGCCT
>JAIUMW010000385.1 GCA_022565365.1 Oceanicaulis sp. | reverse complement strand
GCGATGAAAATAGTGATTTTGTTGTAATTTGCGATTGTAAAAGCTAACCGCCGGTGAGGCGGGTTTCGCTTGAACAGCGGTTTTGCAAAAGCGGGGGTTTCGTGCTTCTATGACAGTGAAGTGCTAAATTCAAACTTTGTGCATCTAATGAAGTTTAGTGCTAAAAATCCCCACCTTCGCAAAGCGGCAAAACGTTACCTGCAAGCTTAAAACCCAGACATACTAAAAACATTTGAAATCATAAAATGGCAAATCTTGAGTTAATAAAAAAATTAAACCTAAAGTACAGTAAAAGAAGTCCTTTCACTGTATCAACAAAAAGCTTTTCATTAAATGAATCTTTTGATACAAGAAATATTGAATTATCAATTCAGAATAATATTAGAGCTTTAGGTAGTAATTATACGGCTTATTTTGACGAAGGAAAAGATGCAGAAGTAGTTTTATTATTTATTGATATTTGTAATTTCTCAACTAGATTTGGACACTTAAACGGTAAACAAATAAGCCAGTATTTTGATGAATACTATGATTTAATTATACCTATAATTTACAAATATGGAGGAGAAATTGACAAAATCATTGGCGATGGAATAATTTGTCTTTTTGGTCAGCCATTTATTCAAAAGACTTTGCAAGACTGTCTTAATGAGGCTGATAAATGTGCAAAAGAAATAATAAAAGAAACCTATAGCTCAAATAAATTTGAAAGTAAGATAGCCTTTCACTTTGGTAAAATAAACTATTTTAAGAATAAATCTGGCTTTTACAATGAATTGACAGTTGTAGGAAAGCCTCTCACTGAACTTTTTAGACTAGAATCTATAAGTGAAAACGAACGTATTAACTACTTTGTAAATTATAAATATGTAGAAAATTGGAATTCAAAAATAAATGCTGGTAGTATCTTATGGGAATTAGAAGAAATAAAAGAAGTCCCAGAAAAACTGAAGGGTGTGGACTATAAATACATTCAAACTAATAAATATTGGCTAGTAAAATGAAGAACATTTTAGCAGAAATAGAAGACGATATAGTTGACATTAAGACTAAAAACTTTCAATATACTTCAACTAAAATAGTTCCTTCAAGACACGATAATAATTTGACGTTTGAAAGAGGCGTTGACAAACTTGGTAAAGAAATAGAAACTTGTGTATTGAATGTAGACATAAGAAACTCTGTCGAATTAAGCAGAAAACACCACACACAAACAATGGGCAGAATTTATACAGCCTTTTCAAAGTCTATGCTTAAAATTGCAAAACACCATAAAGGTTTTGTAAGAAACATAATTGGGGATAGAGTAATGATAGTTTTTCCTTCTGATGATTGCTTTACCAATGCAGTAGATTGTGCTGTTTCAATATATCATATTTCACACTTTATAATTCACAAAGTTTTTTCAGATGTTGAATTTAAGTGTGGTATCGGCATTGACTATGGATTGCTTAAAGTTGTGAAAGTTGGGCTACATAGAAGAGGCGCGGAAGGTTTTGATAATAAAAATCTTGTTTGGATTGGTTATCCTGCAAATATTGCGTCAAGATTAACAGATGTAGCAAATAAATCAGTAAACAACACTAAAATTAAGGTAAAATATTATCCTACTAATTTCTCACATTTATTTCCTCCCATTGGAATGTTTGGTCAATTCTCAAGAAGTTCAGAAAAACCATATTCAGATATTCCACGTGAAGATTTACTTACTAACGAAGAGTTTGCAAAAAGGTTAAGTTTTTATGACACTTTAGGTATATCATATAGTGGTGGTAAGCTAATTCGTTTTGATAAAATAGAATCAAAAACAGATTTTCCACCAATATTAATGACAGCAAAGGTTTTTACAGGATATAAGGCCTCAAATTCAACAAGAAATGATATAACTAATAATTATTGGAAAAAAATAGATAATCACAATATCAAAAATGTAGATGTTGATGTATATGGTGGTACAGTAAACTGGAAAATTTAACATTATGAACAAAATTGAGAATAGTACTAAAAAATTAGAATTTATAAATCAATGGATTTCTAATTGCGACACTAAAAGTTCTTTTATATTGACTTTTTTCGGTGTTGTTCTAACAATTATATTCACTTCAAACACAGGTGGAGATATGATAAACACCTTTTCGTACAATTTAGCAGATGAGATTAATATAGAAAGTTTTGGAAATTTTATCTTACTAATTATGTCAATATCATTTTTTTTAGCGTCCTCAATAACCTTTTTTTACATATATTCCACTCTAAAAGGAAGAATAGACTCAAGCGTTTATCAGCAAAATCGCTTAAATATTAATTCAAATATTTTTTTTGGTTCTATTTCATTAAAATCATTTGAGGATTTTGAAAACCAAATAACTATTGAAGACGAACCAACTTATCTAAATGATTTATATTCACAAATTTATATTAACTCAAAAATTGTAGATACAAAGTTCAAGCATTATAATAAAAGCTTAGTTTGGATGTTTGTTACTTTTGGAATTTTTATAATATATGTAATCGTAAAATAATAAAGCCAGCAGCTAACAGCACCCAAAAGTGGCGGTTCAGTGGTTAAATCAAGCTTTGTGCTACTATCAAAGTTCCTGCTTGGTTGACAGTGAAGTGCTTCGAAATCGACACCTTCGGGTAGCTGCAAAACGTGTGTGACTTGAAGTCATAGAGCCATGAAACAGCTCTTTGACATGCTGATGTACCGATGGGAGACCAACGCATGTTGGATAGGCCTCCCGAAGACGCCCTTCTG
>JAIUMW010000384.1 GCA_022565365.1 Oceanicaulis sp. | reverse complement strand
GCAGCGTGGGGCTGGCGCCGGCTTCGTGCGTATAGATTTATCTGCGCCTGGTCGAGCAGCCGCGCGTGCCAGAGTACAAGCCGCTTACGACCTATGGCTGGAACTCCATCGAGATCTGCGTTCAGGACGTGCTCGCCGCCCATGAGCGGATCAAGCCATCACCGTTCGAGGTGATTGGCCCGCCGCGCGAGATCGAGGGCCTGCCCGCGATCTATCCGATGCAGATGAAAGGCCCGGACGGGGAGATCGTCTATCTCACCCAGATCCGCGACGATCTGCCGGCCTATGATCTGCCGCGCGCCACCGCGCCCATCGACCGGTTGTTCATCCTGGTGATCGGCTGCTCGGACATGCACGCCAGCCTGAAATGGTTTGACGACACGCTGGGCTTCGAGACCGGCCGGGTGATGGAGATCGAATACCACATGCTCGCCGACGCCTTTGGCACGCCGCGCACCGAGCTGCACACTATCTCCACCGGCATTCACGGCCGCGACGTATTCCTGGAGCTCGACCAGTATCCACCCGCCGCCAAGCAGCGCCCGCAGCATGAGGGCATGCTGGTCCCCGGCTGCTGCGTGGGCAGCTTCCTCCACCCCGATTTCGACTCGATCAAGGGCGACTGGGTCAGCCCGCCCAAGGTGCGCGAAGGCGCGCCCTATAACGGCAAACGCTCGGGAACCTTGCGCGGTCCGGACGGCTTGCTGGTTGAGGTGATCGAGCTTTAAGCCCCGTCAGGCCTCGGCACGAAGTTCAGCGCCAGCCCGTTATTGCACCAGCGTTGGCCGGTGGGGCGGGGGCCGTCGTCGAAGACATGGCCATGATGGCCGCCGCAGCGCGCGCAATGATACTCGGTGCGCGGGGTCCACAGACGGCGATCCGGCCTGGTGCGCAGCGCTCCCTCGATCGGCGCCCAGAAGCTGGGCCAGCCGGTGCCGCTTTCATACTTGGTGCGCGAGGAAAACAGCGGCAGGGCGCAGCCCGCGCAGACATAGATGCCCTCTCGCGTTTCGGCGTTGAGCGGGCTTGTGCCGGCGCGCTCGGTGCCCTCCTGACGCAGGATGCGGAACTGGCCGGGTGTCAGGCGGGCGCGCCACTCCGCTTCGGTGAGGGCGGCGAAATCTTCGCTCTCCTCACCCCAGGGCGTGATGTCCGGGTGATCGAACAGTTCGGCGTCATCAAGGCGGGCCCGCGCCACGGCGGGGCCGGCGGCGGCGATGGCGAGCGACGCGCCCAGAAACAGGCGGCGGGTGGTCAGCGTCATGACGCAAATCCTTTCACGGATGCCAGACGCTCAATCTATGGCGCTGACGCGCGCGGGCCAGTCACAAGCCGACGAGCCCGGATCACCGTCAGCAGATCACCGTTTACGCGAGCGGTGGGCCGGATCGGGATCCGGCTCGGCCTCGTCCTTGGGGTCCATGCTGGCCAGCAGGTCACGCCAGCGCCAGCCCGGATTCCGCCCGGCAGTGGACGGCCGCGCCGGGGCGCCGCCGTCCGCATCATCGTCTGCACGATCGTCCGTGCTGGCGTCATCAGCCGGCTGATTGGCGTCCGTGCGGTCGCCGGGGTCGTCTGTGCGCAGGGCGCTGCGGTCAGCCGGGGCGCCGTCTTCGGTGACGTTGCCTTGAGGGCGCGGTTTGGCGGTGCGTGCGCGGCTCTCGCCGGTGCGCCGGGCGCTCAACGGGTCAGGCACCTCATTGGCGGGCAAGTCGAGCGGCTTGCGCCCGCCGGCCACTGAGCCCATGCGCAGGATGAAATCGGACAACAGCTCATAATTCTGCCGGATGCGGGACTGGAACTGGGCGTCGATCTCGCGCGCCTGGTCACTGGCTTCAGCGGCTGTACTGGTGAGCCGTTCCAGACCTTCAGACAGGATGCGCTCAATGGCCTGCGCGCTGTCTCGGGCAGCTTCGGGCGCGGCCTCCAGCTTGCGGCGCAGCTCGGCCAGCTCGGATTCAACGCGTTCAGTCTCACGTTTGGAGGCGTCGAGCGTATCGGCCAGCTGGCGGCGCACCGCTTCTGAGGCGCCCTCTGCGGCCTTCGCGGCGCGCTCGGTCAGGGTCTCGGCCTCTTGCAGGCGGGCCTGGAAGGCGTCGTCAGCGCGCCGCGCCGCCTCGAACCCGGCTTCGCTTACGCGCTCCAGCGCGGCTTCAGCGGCGCCGGCCTGGGCCTCCAGGCTGGCGCCCGCGCCCTCGGCGGCTTCGCGCGCGGCCTCGGCGACGGCGCGCAACCGGTCCATGGCCTTTTCCTGGGCTTTCGCCGCGTCCGCGCTTTCCTTGCGGACCAGCTCGCCCAGGGACTCAGCGCGCTTGAGGGCGGCTTCCACAGCGCTCTCGAACACTTGGCCGGATTTTTCCGCCGCGGCCTTGAGCGTGTCAGCCCCGCCACGCGCAGTGCGGGTCATGGTTTCCAGTTCCGCCTTGTGGAAATCGAGCGAGGCGGCGATTTTCTCCTGCTCCTTGCGCAGCGCGTCGCTGGCTTCGCCCAGCCGGTCACGATGCTTGAGATAGGCCGCCTCCAGCCCTTCGCTGCGGGCTTTGAGCATATCGGCGAAATCGCGCAACTCGGTGGAGCGGGCGTCCAGCGACAGGGTGACGCGATTGCTGGCGTCCTCCACGCTGTCACCGGCCGACTTCAGGCGGTCGGCGCCGGAGCGGATGCGCTTCTCGCTCTCGGCGGCGCGCGAATCGGCGAGCTCGGCGGCCGCTGCGACCATTTTGGACTGGTCCTGGATAGCGGCGGCGATCAGGGCGGCCTTG
>JAIUMW010000383.1 GCA_022565365.1 Oceanicaulis sp. | reverse complement strand
CAAGAAACCATCTTGAATCGTAGCAACACCAGGAACTCGAGCAAGTTCATTCTCTTTATTATCAAAAAATACTTCCCAAAGCATTTTTCCTGTTTGCACATTCAATCCAATTACAGCCAGACCATTACGTGTCTCTGTAATGGGTTTGTGAATTGTGCCCGTTAGTACTTCTCCGTGCAATCCAAAATATCGACCTTCAACCTGCCCAGTCGCCTCAAAAGGAGTTTTCCAGATCAATTCCCCAGTACGATAGTCGAGCGCTGTCACACTCAGGTCGCCGGAGGTAATCACCTTATCTCCTACAATGAGGGGGGCCGCGTATGGCGCGCCCCCATCTAAATCGTACGCATAATCCCAGAGGGTATGCAGGTGAGTTGGTGCTTCATCCTCATCAAGGGATGACCAACAGCCCGTCAGTGCCAAGGCACTGACGGTTATGAACAGGGTTAGTTTATTCATTGATTACCCCCTGGGCGAAAGACATCTTCATTAAACCAGTCCCTAACCTCATCCATCGGCGGCGTAATATCCCCTGCCTGAAACACGCCATCCAAGGTATACGCCCGATTCATGCGGCGGATTTCAGAGTGGTGTGGTAAATGTTGTTTAATCGATGGATGCATTATCTATTAAATGATTTTGGAATAAGTACCGGATACCAACACGTAGGTGAACATGTAATGGTTATAATTTGAGTTTGCAGGTGCGTTACCAATCAACCCACCGCCGGCGGGATGTCGACAGCGGTTCGGTATGTCCCCAAGGGGCGAAGGCGTACAGGTGACGGGAGCTTTGGGCGAAAATTCGTCCATCGTGTGCGGTGACCCGCCAGAAGAACGAGCCTTTGGGCGGACTCATTCGCGCCATTATTTCTCCGTCTTCGGCGCGGACGATGTGCATGGAACCGGGCGTCATAACATAGGCGTAGCCGTCTAGGTATGCTACCGGACCAGAACCTGTTCCTGCGTTGAAATCCTTATAATAGACAAGATGCCCGTCGGACTTACGGACTTTATACAAGCCAGCATGGTGATTTAGGTAAAGGTAGTCTGGACAGTGATCGGCCAAGTCAACACTGCGCACCTCGTTGGTGCGCCAGAGCTGCTGCCCTGTAGCCGCATCTAAGGCAAAAACTGCCTCTACAGTCTCTTGGCTTGGGGTAAGGGCTCCCGTTGCCATATATATCCGCCCATTTTCTACTAATGGTTGCATACCGGTTAGATGCGCTAGGTCCCCAGGGTGGTAGCGCCAAATTAGCTCCATATCCGGGAGGCGGTAGGCACTCAGGGCGCCTGTACCCTGATAACGATGTGCAGCGTATAGAATATCATCTTTGACCATAGAATGATATATAAAAACGTCTGTATCGATTCGCATACGCTCTCCAAGTGGGGTGAGTATAAATGCCCAATTACCAAAACCTGGAAGGAAAAAGCCGTGAGAAGTAGTCGTTATGCCTGGATACCGAGCAAGTTCATTCTCTTTATTATCAAAAAAAACTTCCCAAAGCATTCTTCCTGTTTGCACATTCAATCCAATTACAGCCAGACCGTTATGTGTCTCTGTTATGGGTTAGTGAATAGTGCCCGTTAGTACTTCTACGTGCAATACAAAATAGCGACCTTCAACCTGCCCAGTCGCCTCAAAAGGAGTTTTCCAAATCAACTCTCCAGTACGGTAGTCGAGCGCTGTCACGCTCAGGTCGCCGGAGGTAACCACCTTATCTCCTACAATGAGGGGGAGCGCACGTGGCGCGCCCCCATCTAAATCGTACGCATAATCCCAGAGGGTATGCAGATGAGTTGGTGCTTCATCCTCATCAAGTGATGACCAACAGCCCGTCAGTGCCAAGGCACTGACGGTTACTAACAGGGTTAGTTTATTCATTGATTACCCCCTGGTGGAAATACAGCTGTTTGAAACCATTCCTCGACAGCTAACATCGGCGGCGTTATATCCCCCGCCTGAAACACGCCATCCAAGGTATACGCCCGATTCATGCGGCGGATTTCAAAGTGGTTGTAGCCACCATCAGCGCCAGTATCATCATAAAGAAAATTGACAATCTGGTCATTCGGATTTTGACCTTTCGACCAAATAGCATATTGAGGTGTCACAACAAGATCCGTTTTTTCTGGTCTTCGTGTGGTTACGGTATGCGTTACAGGTGTATAATAACAATCACTTAAATCAATAGGCTCTTGTTCGAAATCAGGTAATTCCAATCCGTTGCCTAAATCTCCTTGGTTAGGACAGTGCAACTCATTCAACGTATATTGAAATGTTTGATAATAGAATGCATTAGACATCTGTCCCCAAGTAACATCCAAATTATCAAGTGCAGCACGTCCGTCGGCCCATTGTCTACGGTATTAACGCACATTATATCTCCAATAATTCTTCTCTTGTTTCAAAATACCCTCTTAAAATATGTGGCAAGACGACCTTGCTTTCACATAAGAGTATCTCAGTCACCATTTGTTACATGTGCCGGAGATTGTTTTACACTGTTTTACAGGAAATGCCTCTGTAACTGACTTAAACAGCGTTATTTAATAGAAAACAAACTCAATATTAATAGAACAACCTAATTCTAAAATGAATTCTATGCAGGTTTCATAAATATCATTTGTTATCTACATTCAATTTTCTGAATAGTCACTACGATATCGATACTAACCTTCATCCGACATCATGAAATCATATTACCGCCAATACTTCTCGTCTACATTTCCGGTGGAAAACGACGAATGGCCTCCAAAATCACTTT
>JAIUMW010000382.1 GCA_022565365.1 Oceanicaulis sp. | reverse complement strand
TTTTGCCAAAGCCTATGAATATTCGGATTGCTGGGTCGAGGATTCGCGCCTTGTGGTGCTGAACGCCCGCGATGCCGAAGCGCGCGGGGCAACCATCCTGACCAGATCAGAGGTGGTGTCCGCTCAAGTGCAGGACGGAATTTGGCATGTTTCGGTCAAAACCGAAGATGAAACGAAAACCCTGCGCGCCAAAGCACTGGTCAATGCCGCTGGCCCATGGGTCGGCGACATCATCCATGGCAAACTGCGCCTGAACAGCCGCGAGAATGTGCGTCTGGTGCGGGGCAGCCATATTGTGACCCGCAAACTGTATGATCACGACAAATGCTATTTCTTTCAGGGATCGGATGGCCGGATTATTTTTGCCATTCCTTATGAGCAGGATTTTACGCTGATCGGCACCACGGATGCAGAACATGCTGATCCGTCCATCCCGCCCATCTGCACGGATGAAGAACGCGACTATCTGTGCAAATTTGCAAGCCAGTATTTCAACAGCCCCGTGACCGCCGATGATGTCATCTGGTCCTATTCCGGTGTGCGCCCGCTTTATGATGATGGCGCAAGTTCGGCGACTGCGGCAACCCGCGACTATACGCTGAAAATTGACCAGTCCGCAGGCGCGCCGGTGCTGAATGTGTTTGGCGGCAAGATCACGACCTACCGGCGGTTGGCCGAATCCGCGTTGGAGAAGATCGCGCAGGTCATGCCGGTCGGGGCCGGAAGATGGACCGCTGGCGTTGCGCTGCCCGGGGGTGATTTTGCGCATGACGGTGTTGCAGACCTGATCGCGGGCCTGCGCCGCGACTATCCGTTCCTGACGGATTTTTGGGCGCGGCGTCTGGTGCGCGCCTATGGGCAGGATGCGCGCAAGATCCTTGGCAATGCCACTGCACTGGGGTATCTGGGCCGCGATTTCGGCGCAACCCTGACCGAAGCTGAGGTCAGCTGGATGATGGCGCATGAATATGCGCGCACAGCAGATGACGTGCTTTGGCGGCGCAGTAAACTTGGTTTGCGGCTGACCGCAGAACAGGTTGCCGACCTGTCCGGCTGGATCGCGCAGCGCATTGATGCGGCTGGTTAGGCACTGGTGCGGGGCCGCGCCGTCAGGATACCGGCGCAAAACATGCACGCATAGATTGTGCCGATCACGATTTGGCATTGGTTGATGCGGTGCTGTGGTCTATCATAGCCATCGCTGATAGTGCCCAAGGATAGCGCCCATGCTGACCCTTCTTTGTCATCGCACGGCACCCGATGCGCGGGATGTGTTGACGCATTTCTACCGTGTAGAGGTCAGCTATAACCTGTTTGGCGAATACACGGTCATTCGCGAATGGGGTCGTGTCGGGTCGCGCGGGCACCATGTCAGTGAATGGTTTGCAAACCTGCGCGATGCAGTGCTTGTTGCAGACCGGTCTGCGCGGCGCGCAACCAAGCGCGGCTACGACCTGATGCAAAAGGACTATGTGACAGGGGCCTGACCGGTCTGCGCGTGCGTCGTCGTGGGCTGCGTTCTAGCGACCACTGTAGTAACAGCGCGCGGACAGCCCCGAGATTGTCGAATACCGTTCCAAACGGGACAGTCGCTGATGCATCGGGCTTGGCGGCAGGCGAACGCCAAATTCCCGCGCAGCGATTGCATATAGATTAAGGGCATATTGATGCACAAAATCTAGCCTGTCCGCAGGGTCAGTGCTGAAACTGGAACCGCGGTTTCCAACTGCGCGAAACGCCGCATGGTCGCGTATTCCCAGTTCCGTTTTCTGAACAGCGGCCGCAAGGCGCGGCCCGAGTCTGGGATCAGTGAAATAATTAACGCCCCATTCACGGGCAACCAGCGCATAAGACAGCGCCGGATCAAGGCCATAGGTGTGATACCAGAACCCGCGCACCCCCCTGTAGGAGTTTTCGCTGATATAACCCGAACCCTCGATATGTTTCAGAAAATCATTGCGGCGGGCAGACAATTCCCGTTGCGCAAGGCCCATGTCTTTCTTCAGGGCGGCATACGCTAGCCGCGCCAGACCCATATTTGCGAAGTCATAAACACCACCCGGATCTGCCGCCAGTTCCGGTGCAACAAACTTTTGATAGCCTTGATCAAACCATGGGATCAATACCTGACGGTCATCATCTGACATAAACGAGTCTAGAACCGCAGCAGAAATCAGAAGATTGGCATACATCCTTGCGACAAACCGCGGGGTATGGGCCGGACAAGGTGTATTGGCCCCTTGCGAATAGCACGGCGGGGCTTGCATGGCTTGGGCGCGTGTCAGCAAGCCCGGTTCGTTCAGATAGCGCTGGTTGCGGGCCAGTTGCTTCAGCCCGTCAATGATTGTGCGGGCAAGCTGCGCATCTGTGGTGGCTGCGGCTGCATAACTGTTGAAAAGCACGGGCTGCCAGTTTGCGCTATATGCGTCGTGATTTACTGTCAGCGACGTGGACCGCCGCAGATCGGCGACATAGCGGGTGCTGTTCGTGTTCAGACGGGCAAGCGCTGCCGCAGCCGCCGACTGGCTGCGCCCGTTGCCACGTTCATCAACCGCACAGGATGGTCCAAGCGTCTGCGCAATAAAGAACTTGGGCTGGGCCGCCGAACCTCTGGTCGCCACATCGCCAGCGGTTCCTTCCATGCAGGCAGAAAGTGCCAGAAGCGCTGTGAACGCCAAAACTACCGACCGCATGGTGTGACCTTTCGATATACCGCTGAAGCGTAGTCCCAGGTTCACATTTATGTCAACATAAATTGACAGGTTCGCTGAACATGTGGC
>JAIUMW010000381.1 GCA_022565365.1 Oceanicaulis sp. | reverse complement strand
AATAAGAGCGGCCGCGACCACGGCCACAGCTGGAAACCAACCAGGATCGACTCCTATGTCCACGAAGCTCCAGGAATTCATGAAGGTCGCACAGAAGCTCAAAGAGCAGATGGCTGAGCTCGAAAAGATGAAGAAGAGCAAGCCTGTTCAGAAAGAGCTTCAGTTCAAGGATGACCTTGAAAAGCTGATGAAGAAGCACGGGAAGAGCTATCAGGATCTGGGACGCACCGTTCAGATGATGGCGAGTGGCACCTCTCAGACGCGCAGCACCTCGAAGGCCCCAACCAAGCGGACACGCGCTCCGCGCAAGCTCAAGGTTTACCTCACCCCTTACAATGGCGCGCGCTTGTAAACCCGACGCGGCAACCACAAACCCCTCAACGCCTGGAAGGCCGAGTATGGGCCTGAAACGGTTGAGAGCTGGGCAACGGTGCAGGGGTGACGCAACCAAGTAAAGCAAGCGGATGAGCAACCCGATCTGGAATGCAGTCCTTCCAGGGGGTGTGGCATGGAGCTCCCCTTTTGCATATAACCAATCCTGGAATAAAGCGTGAATACAATTCTCAAAACTTTTGATACGGCCGATGGACGTATCTCAGGGACTTGCCAAGCCATAATCGCAGGTCTAGCGTTACTAATCATCACGGTGACTGCAGAGGCTAGGACGACCCAATGGGGGTTTGATTGGGGGTTTGACGAAACTCTTGGATTCGTTGGACGGGTAGAAATATATAGCAATTCAGGCGTTCGTCTTAACATCAGCTGCATCGGCAATCAAGGAATGTTTGCTGCCATCAACTTTCCGCAATCCTCAGGTCTTTTTTCTGAATCAAGGCGAAATTTAAGAATTGCTTATCGCGTTGGCTCACTACCAACCCAAGTGATTGAAGGATCATTAGTAGAGCGCTCAATAACAGTTCCAGACCTCGCAAACAATCAGGTCCCGAGCATGCTCATCGACATCATCAGCGGAGAGATTAGTGGCGAAGAACGGTTTGAGATTAGATTCCCACATGATGGCGAGCAGTATTCTGTAAACTTCACTCTTCGAGGGTCTGTTGCGGCGGCTGATGCGTTTATTGAGCAGTGCGAACGTGAACTAAGATAGAACGGAACTCTCTAAGTCATCGCAGCACTGCTCCCCCAGAACAAGACCTGGAGAATAATCCCTAGCCCTGACCGAGACAAAAATAATAATATTTAACAAAATATAGTGAACCTAAGAATATCTGCATCTGGACTATTTTCAACTGAGACTGAAAATCCGACGCGGGGCAGATTAACACTGCGATCGGAAAGCAATGTTGAATTCCAGACGCCATAGCCCAGATGGTGTTGAAATGGAGCTCTGATGAAGTCGATAGGCGGGGTTCTGATACTTATCTGTGTCTTCTTCGTTATTGCTCTCGTCACATGGTACCTACCGAATGATACCGAGGCTGACTCGACACCGGACACATGTGATATCGGATCGCCTATCTCCGGCCAGCTCTTTGTCACAGAAGACGAGGTGCCATTTTTCGAGCAACCCGACACGAACTCCAATCGAATAGTGAACCAGCGCGCCTCGGATGCATTGGGAAGCGCACAGGAACGCACTCTATGGAGATCGATGGTCCTCAATGCCGAATGTGCGGATGGGGACTGGGTACGGGCCAAGATCGCCAATGCTGACGGTAGATCTGTAAGTTGGGAATCAGGGTGGGTGCAGCGTGCCTATGTATCCGACCAACCGAGCCCAGAGAGACGTGCTGGTCTGATCTGGAATGTTGACGGTGAGGATGCCTTTACCGATGAGGAAAAGGCGCTGGTCAAGCAGGGCGCACTGCGAGCGCTCCGTGATGAGCCGGACTGTCGGCAGATTGTCGACGGCTACTACAGTGGAGATTCAGACCAGAGGTTCTATGTAACCTGCTCTGACCGAAATGGCGACAACCACTTCAATATTCGATTTACGCTGGATGACGTGCGGTCAGATAGAAGCATCCGAAAACCGAGGCCTGTATCGGAAACCTGGGCACGAGATGAATGCCATAGTGCCATTCGGGCACGTGCGGCCAACCCCTCTACCATCCAGTTCAGAGCCCTGACAGGGTATTCGAACACTTTGGGTAATGATTCAACGAGGACTGTCCAGCAGAGATTCAGCGCCGCCAATGCTATGGGACACTCACAGACGTTCCTCGCCGTCTGCATATTCCCTCCCGGAGAGCGCCCGGACATCAGCATTCTCGAGCTATAACGGCATCCTGAGATCCCGGCAAAACCGATCTCAGCAAAGGTGGCTCCCTGCCCCGCTGGGCTGCATCATGTACGTTTGACACAAGGCTCCGCGGAGCCAATCAATGGCAGACAACCCGGGGAAGCGATTTGAACACAGAAAACCACACCCATATCGCCTGGTTCATCTGGGCCGTTGCGGACCTTCTGCGTGGCGACTTCAAGCAATCCCAGTACGGCCGTATCATCCTCCCTTTCACCCTCCTGCGGCGCCTTGAGTGCGTGCTTGAGCCCACGAAAGGGCAGGTGCTGAAGGCGGCAGAGGACCACCAGCACAAGCCTGATGCGGTGCGCGAGAAGCTGCTGCTTCGAGCTGCGAGCCAACCGTTCTTCAATGCCTCGCCGCTGACCCTGGGCAGCCTATCCGACACGCAGACATCTGACGACCTAATGAGCTACGTCCAGTCGTTCAGCAACGACGCCAGGGAGATCTTCGAGCACTTCGAGTTCGAGGGCTTCGTACAGCAGCTGAGCGCCAACAACCTGCTCTACCAGGTCGTCCAGCGCTT
>JAIUMW010000380.1 GCA_022565365.1 Oceanicaulis sp. | reverse complement strand
GTTTGACGGCGGCAAGCCCGTGTTTGTCGGCCATTCCTTTGGCGGGTTCGTCACGCTGCAGGCCGCCACGGAATTTGGCGCGGCCTTGCGCGCGGCGGTGATCCTCGACAGCCCGATCCGCAAACCGGAGAAGCAGCGCGAGGGCTCGCCTCCGCGCCGGGGCGGGCGGGTCTACGCCGATCTGGCCGCCGCGCTGGCGCGCTTCCGGCTGTTGCCGGCTCAGCCCTGCGACAATGTGTGGCTGGTTGATCATGTGGCGCGCGGTTCGTTGCGCCAGGCCGAGGGCGGCTGGACCTGGTGGTTTGACCCCGGTCTGTGGGCCAAGCTTACCTATCATCGCCGCGACCCTGAAGCGGCCGCAGCGGCGCTGGGTTGCCAGCTGGCCTTTATCCGCGGCGAACGCTCGGACCTGATGAACGCCGAGACCTGGAGCTATATGCGCTCGGTGTTTACCCGCTCGCCCTTCATCACCGTGCCGCGGGCGCGCCACCATCTGATCCTGGATGATCCGATTGCGGTGGTCTCGGCGCTCGATGCTCTGATGGAGGGCTGGGCCGCGCCAGTATAAGCCGGTCGGCGTCCGGACGCCTTGCCGCCTTGGCGGGGGCGCAGGGCCATGCTAGATGCGCCCCGGATGTGAGCGCCTGTTCCTAAAGGCTTCCCAAACAAGGAATGTGACGATGGCTGAAGACTATACCCGCGGTCAGATGGATATCTCGCACCACAAGGCGACCTACGACGCTGTGATGAAGGTGTCGGTATTCATTTCCGTCCTTCTGGGCCTGATCGTGCTGTACCTGACCCTGGTGTTCGGCGCCGGCATGAACTGGATCACCGCCCTGATCGCGTCGCTGATTGCAGGCGCTCTCACGGGCTTCGCCCTCAAACAGGGCGCGCGATACTGGGCGTCGCTTGGGCTGCTGGCGGTAATCGCCCTGATCTCCGGTGGCGTCACGCTTTTGCTCGCCAGCGCCTGACACGGAAGCGCACGGGCCAAAAACCCGTTGCCTTTCCAGCCGAGTCGCGCATGCTGGATGCCTTGGTTAATGCTGCGCCGCTCAAGGGATTTGTATGCGAATCGCGATCCTTGCCGAAACACATCCGGGCGAGACCCGGGTCGCAGCCACGCCTGACAGCGTAAAGGCTCTCGTAAAAACCGGCGCAGAAGTGCTGGTGGAAGCGGGGGCGGGTGAGCGCGCAGATTTCGCCGACGCCGCCTATGAGGCTGCCGGGGCCAGCGTGAAGCCCCGCAAGGATGTGGTGAAAGAGGCAGACGCCCTGTTCTGCGTGCGCCGGCCCGAGGCGGCGGTGATCAGCGGGCTCAAGAAGGGCGCGGTCATGGTCGGGCTGTTCGAGCCCCATGGCGCTGTCGATTTCGCCGGGGTTTGCGCCAAGGTCGGCGTCAATGCCTTGGCCATGGAATTCACCCCGCGCATCACCCGCGCCCAGTCCATGGACGCCCTGTCCTCACAGTCCAATCTGGCCGGTTACCGCGCTGTCGTGGAAGCGGCCACGCTCTATGGTCGCGCCTTCCCGATGATGATGACGGCCGCGGGCACTATCGCGGCCGCGCGCGTCTTCGTAATGGGCGTCGGCGTCGCCGGTTTGCAGGCGATCGCCACCGCCCGGCGCCTGGGCGCGATCGTCACCGCCACCGACGTGCGCCCGGCCGCCAAGGAGCAGGTCGCCTCGCTGGGCGCCAAATTCGTTGCGGTCGAGGACGAAGAGTTCAAGGCCGCCGAGACTGCGGGCGGCTACGCCAGGGAAATGAGCGACGAGTACAAGGCCAAGCAGGCTGAACTGGTCGCCTCGCACATCCTCAAGCAGGACGTGATCATCACCACGGCGCTGATCCCGGGCCGCCCGGCGCCGCGCCTGCTGACGAAGGCCATGGTGGAAACCATGAAGCCCGGCTCGGTGATAATCGACATCGCGGCGGCCAATGGCGGCAATTGCGAACTGACAAAGTCGGGCGAACTGTTGGTCCACAACGGCGTCAAGATCGCGGGCTATGGTGACCTGCCCTCGCGCCTGGCCGCCGATTCCTCAAATTTGCTGGCGCGCAACCTGGTCAATCTCTTCCCGCTTCTGCGCGGAGAGGACGGTGGGCTCGCCCCGCACTGGGATGATGATATCATCAAGGGCATGGCCCTGACCCGGGATGGCGAGATCATCCATCCCACCCTGAAAGGAGACGGCTCATGAAACGCCGCTTTGTCCAGATCGCTATTGCGGTGACCGCTATCGTCACGCTCAGCGCCTTCGCCGCCGCCGCCATCATTGCGGGCTAACCGCCACACGCCGCCTTACGGAGCCTGACATGGACGCTGTTGATCCCAATGTTTTCCGCCTGGCGATTTTCGTGCTCGCCGTGTTCGTGGGCTATTACGTGGTCTGGTCAGTGACCCCGGCCCTGCACACGCCCCTGATGAGCGTGACCAACGCCATCTCCTCGGTGATCATTGTCGGCGCCCTGATCGCCGCAGCCGCTGCGGCCGCCACTGAGGGCGCGCAATTCGCCAAAGGCCTGGGCGTGCTCGGCGTACTGCTGGCCAGCATCAATATCTTTGGCGGCTTCCTCGTCACCCAGCGCATGCTGGCGATGTATAAAAAGAAAGAACGCCCCGCCAAACCGGCCAAGGATGCGGGATGAGCGCTGCGCGCACCCTCTCCATCAGATGATGATCACCATAAGCGGCGCGCTTTCCTCAGCGCCGCCCATCCCGCCACGAGGCACCGCCCATGTCCGCTGATTTCGCCGCCGGGCTGTATCTAGTCTCCGGGCTCCTGTTCATCATGGCG
>JAIUMW010000379.1 GCA_022565365.1 Oceanicaulis sp. | reverse complement strand
TGCGCGTTCCAGTTTAAGCTTGCAGGCATGGTTTGTCCGCCATACGTTGCTATGCCAGTTGGAGCAGCAAAATCAAATACTACAAACGTGCGTGCTACTTCATTTGCCACATCTGCATTACCCGTATCGTACGATGGGATATTTCCCTTTTCTTTTTCGAAATCATGGCCGGCACGGTCGTAGCCAACGGCTTTGAATTCATATTCACCGTCCAGCCCGGTAATGCTACCCGCCAGACCGACGTTAACCAAGTCCTGTGGTTCAACAACGAGTATGAACGTATTTGAGGCGTCTCGTGAAGTTGTTCCATCAATAACCGTAAATCCGGAACTTCCATCCGTACGGCGGGCTCTGAATTCAACACCTCCGACATCCGATCCTGCTTCTGCTCTTAGTTCGATGGCTGTTCCACCTTGACGGGCACCACCCATATCCACAATTGTGGCTCGTTCGGATGTTCGGTTATTCAGATTATCAATTGTGACTGTAACCTGGTCAGATATAAATTCTTTGCCACCGGCAGTGGCAACAAGCCTCAGGTCATAATTACCCTGATTCAGGCCAGCCGTATTCCACATGAACGTATTCCCGGGCGCTGTATTATTTATTAATGTCCAATTTGCAGTCCCCTCGCGACGTTGTTCCAGACGGACAACTGTTACACCGCCGGTAGTTTGATATGCAATGCCGGTAACATTACCATTCAGAACAAAATCGTTGCGCAAGTTGGTAAATAGTGCCGTTGGGGTATTTGCCCCTGTCACATTAATATTGCCAATAGCCGGACCTGTGTAAGATCCATTGGTATTTCCAATAATATCACCAATCGCCGCAGTCAGGTTGCCGGTAGCCGGATGAACATTTAGTGTGTAATCGGCCGTAGATGGTGGCGCGACAAATACGGCTGTAACTTCTTGTCCATCTATACTCACCTCACTCTCAATCACAACGTTAGTTCCATCAATGGTTTGCGACATGGTAAAGTTTGCATCACCGTCAAAGTCAGGGGAGATGACATCAAATACCACCGTTATATCATCACCGGCCACAAGGGAAGAGGGGCTCGATAAATTCCCGGATCCATTTATGGAAGAAATGGTGAAGTTCGGACCAAGGTTATCGGCAAAAATATTGAATAATTGTATTGACGAATTACCCAGAGCATCTTGGCTAAAAACCTCAATGGGCAGCATCGCTTCCATATTACTAGCAAGATTTCCATTTGTTGTATTGATGGTAAAACCGCTGGTAGTAATATCCGTAACACCGGCAACCGAGAACGCTGTGTTTGGTCTTCTGGCACGTACGTTTACAGTATTGATATCCTCATCTGAAATGATATCTACGTTAACTGTTCCGCTGATTCTGTCCTGGCCATTTACGTCAACAATACCCTGAATGTCCAATTCCACCATAGGGCCGCTGTTATTGAACACAATGGGTACAGCTTGGGTTGTTTGAGTGGGGTTTTTATCAATGATGGCTCTGATGTAATAGGTCTCGCCATCTTCCAGATTGATAAATGTGATGGGAAGGTTGTTCAAGTTAATTGTGCCATTGATGGAATTGGATCCACCGGCAGTGTTTGTGCGGATGTTATATGGCGTTTCGAAATCTGCGGTTTCGGCGAACTGAATGGTGTATCCGGTGTAGTTTGCACTTGGTGTACCTTGATTCGTTGCGGTCAGGTTATAACTAATGGTATTAAAGAATTGCGTTCCCGAAACCGGGTTCGTCCATGTAAAAGCCGGATCGATATCATCCAACAAGGTAAACTGGGCGCTGCCTGAAAACGGCGACTGATTCCCTCTGCCATCATTTGCAAGAACTTCAAAAACCGGATCGCCGGAAACGATTGGTAGCGTGGAAACATCGTAGGTAAAGGTAAACTCATCTTCATCTACAGAAAGCAGTCCGTTGTTTATATGGGTGTTAATCGTGTTTGGACCAATACGTAACAATTCCGTACCAGTACCACTGTCGAGGAAGCGAGCCGTAATGGTTGCCACATCGTAATCCATTTCGAAATTATCGGTGATGGTGTATAGAAACTCGACTTCACCGGATGCTTCAATATCAAAAAATCCTCCAACACCCATATCTTCGTTCAGTGATACAAGGGTAATACTCGGGTTTTGATAGTCAGCTTTGTAGGTCCGTACGGGATTATTCTGATAAACTACTGCCGGAGTTAATACACGAAGATTTACACCATTGATTCTGAATTGGGGACGCGCAACAGCTTCAAATTCTTGTGAAAACCCGGATCCAGCCAGAGTGTTGGCTGTCACAACGCCTTGTGGACTCAGAGTTCCGTCTTCGTTGGCAGTCGCATCAATCCATTCCTGAAAAGCAGGATTGGTTAGATCTCTGACGTACACACGAGAGTTCAGCAATTCATAGTTTGTTAACCCATCGGCCATCTTTGCATGTAGTTCTAACCTGTTGGATGGCAGGTTTCCGACAATATATCCATCATCAGGTGAGGTGACTTCCCCTTCCACAACACCACGCTGAGATACGACCTCAACTTCTCCATCAATGCCTTCAATACCACTTGACCTAACTGGCACAACACGGAATCGTAAGGTTTCGCCTTCGGCATATTCGCTGAACTGAAAATTGATCTGAACGAGTACCCCGTTTGTGTTAAACCCTGATGTAGTTAATAAACGATTGGCAATACCGTCACCACCGTTCCAATAGATATCGTAATTCCCACCGGTCATAAGGCTTTCAAATGTGATTACATTGTCATTCTCATCCAGTACCGGGTCGCCATTGCTAAAAAGAGGATCTTCACCGTT
>JAIUMW010000378.1 GCA_022565365.1 Oceanicaulis sp. | reverse complement strand
CAAGTTCATGAACTACATCATGGTCGACGGGAAGCAGTCCGCCGCCGAAGCGATCATCTATGGCGCCCTCGAGATCGTCGAGGCGAAAGCCAAGCGCGAGCCTGTGCGCGTGTTCCACGAGGCGCTGGACAATGTGGCTCCCGAGATCGAGGTGCGTTCGCGCCGGGTCGGCGGCGCCACCTACCAGGTGCCGGTCGACGTGCGTCCCGACCGCCGCAAGGCGCTGGCCATCCGCTGGCTGGCCGCTGCGGCGCGCGGGCGCAACGAGAACACCATGCGCGAGCGGCTCGCCGCCGAACTCATGGATGCGTCCTCCAATCGCGGCTCGGCGGTGAAGAAGCGTGAAGACACGCACCGCATGGCCGAAGCCAACCGCGCCTTCGCCCATTACCGCTGGTAAGACGGCACGCTTTTTTTTGTTCCTGAAGGACACTCCCCATGGCCCGCGACTACAAGATCGAGGACTACCGCAATTTCGGCATCATGGCCCACATCGATGCGGGCAAGACCACGACGACCGAGCGGATCCTCTTTTACACCGGCAAGTCCCACAAGATCGGCGAAGTCCACGACGGCGCCGCGACCATGGACTGGATGGAGCAGGAGCAGGAGCGCGGCATCACGATCACGTCCGCGGCCACGACGTGCTTCTGGAAAGACAAGCGCCTGAATATCATCGACACGCCCGGCCACGTGGACTTCACCATTGAAGTCGAACGCAGCTTGCGCGTGCTCGACGGCGCCGTGGCGCTGCTGGACGCCAATGCCGGCGTGGAGCCCCAGACCGAGACGGTCTGGCGCCAGGGGGACAAGTACAAGGTCCCGCGCATGGTGTTCGTCAACAAGATGGACAAGCTGGGCGCCGATTTCTACCGCTGCGTCGAGATGATCAAGGAGCGCCTGGCCGCCAAGCCGCTCTGCCTCCAGCTGCCGATCGGCGCGGAGAACGAGTATGTGGGCCTGGTCGATCTGCTGACCATGAAGGCGCTCATCTGGGAATCGGAAAACCTTGGCGCCACTTGGCGTGAAGAAGAGATCCCCGCCGATCTCGCCGACAAGGCCGCCGAGTACCGTGAAAGCATGGTCGAGACTCTGGTGGAGCTCGATGAGGCGGTCATGGAAGCGTATCTGGAAGGCAATGAGCCTGACATCGCGACCCTGAAGCGTCTGATCCGCAAGGGCACGCTCGAGCTGGCCTTCAATCCGGTCCTGTGCGGCACGGCTTTCAAGAACAAGGGTGTGCAGCCGCTGCTGGACGCAGTGGTGGATTATCTGCCCTCGCCGGTGGACGTGCTGAACATTCGCGGCATCGACCCGCGCACCGAAGCCGAGATTGAGCGCCAGTCTTCGGATTCCTCGCCGCTGTCCATGCTGGCCTTCAAGATCATGAACGACCCGTTCGTGGGCTCGCTGACCTTCTGCCGCATCTATTCGGGGCAGATCACCACCGGCACTTCGGTGCTGAACACGGTGAAGGACAAGAAGGAACGCGTCGGCCGCATGCTGCTCATGCACTCGAATTCGCGTGAAGACATCAAGGAAGCCTTCGCTGGCGACATCGTCGCCATTGCGGGCCTGAAAGACACCACCACGGGTGACACGTTGTGCGATCCGGCCTCTCCGGTGATCCTGGAGCGCATGGAGTTCCCCGAGCCGGTGATCGAGATCGCCATTGAGCCGAAATCCAAGGGCGACCAGGAAAAGCTGGGCATGGCGCTGTCGCGTCTGGCGGCCGAAGATCCGTCCTTCCGCGTCAATACCGACGAGGAATCGGGCCAGACCATCATCGCTGGCATGGGCGAGCTGCACCTGGACATCCTGGTCGACCGCATGCGCCGCGAGTTCAAGGTCGAGGCCAATGTCGGCCAGCCCAAAGTGGCCTATCGCGAGACGCTGGGTCAGGCCTACGAGATCGACTACACTCACAAGAAGCAGACCGGTGGTACGGGCCAGTTCGCCCGCATCAAGGTGCGCTTCGCGCCGGGCGAGCCAGGTTCGGGCTATGCCTTTGAATCCAAGGTGGTCGGCGGTTCGGTGCCGAAGGAATACGTGCCGGGCGTGGAAAAGGGCATCAACTCGGTGCGTGAAAACGGCCTGCTGGCTGGCTTCCCGGTCATCGATTTCACCGCGACCCTGGTCGACGGCGCCTATCACGACGTGGACTCCAGCGTGCTGGCGTTCGAGATCGCGGCCCGCGCCGCGATGCGCGAAGCCAAGCCGAACCTGCGCATGAAGCTCCTCGAGCCGATCATGAAGGTCGAAGTGGTCACTCCGGATGACTATACCGGTTCGGTGATCGGCGATCTGAACTCCCGGCGCGGCCAGATCCAGGGCCAGGAGATGCGCGGCAACGCCACGGTGGTGAACGCCATGGTGCCGCTGGCGAACATGTTCGGATACGTGAACAATCTGCGTTCGGCCACGCAAGGCCGCGCCCAGTTCACCATGCAGTTTGATCACTACGAGCCCGTGCCGCAGGCTGTGGCCGAAGAAGTGATTGCGAAGATCGCCTGACGGACGCCCCGCGCCGTCGAGAGCAACCAGAGAAGAACAGGACAAGACAATGGCCAAGGGTAAGTTTGAGCGTAACAAGCCGCACGTCAACATTGGCACGATTGGTCACGTTGACCACGGCAAGACGACGCTGACGGCTGCGATTACGAAGTATTTCGGCGAGTTCCGTGCGTATGACCCGATTGACGGCGCGCCGGAAGAAAAGGCGCGCGGGATCACGATCTCGACGGCGCACGTCGAGTACGAGACGCCGGGGCGTCACTACGCCCACGTCGACTGCCCGGGCCACGCGGACT
>JAIUMW010000377.1 GCA_022565365.1 Oceanicaulis sp. | reverse complement strand
TAATAAATTGGGGATAAGTGTCCAGGAACAACTTAAAATAGACCAGACTTCTACAGTAAAGAAGAAGAAATAGATGAACGAAGCAGAAACAAGAGCAGAACTAATTGACCCCAAGCTAAAGGCTTGTGGTTGGGGCGTGGTAGAAGGCTCTAAGGTCCTTCGTGAATACCGCATTACCGAAGGTAAAATCCAATCGGGTGGCGGTCGGGGCAGAAAAATTATTGCCGATTATATTTTGGTACACAAAGGCATCAAGTTGGCCGTAATAGAAGCCAAAAGTGACGAATTGGAAGTGGGCGAAGGTGTGATGCAAGCCAAACAATATGCCGAGAAACTGCAATTAGAAACCACTTACAGCAGCAACGGAAAAGCCATTTACCAAATCTGCATGAAAACAGGCGAAGAAGGTTTGGTATCAGACTTTCTAAGTCCCGAAGAGCTTTGGAACAAGACCTTCCCTTCGACAGGCTCAGGTCAGAGTGCCGAAATGGAGTGGAGAGAGAAATTTGCCAATGTTCCTTTTGAAGACAAAAGCGGTACTTGGCAATTGCGTTATTATCAGGAAATTGCCGTAAAAAACACCCTAGAAGCATTGGCAAGTGGAAGTGAACGCATTTTACTCACTCTTGCCACAGGTACAGGAAAAACAGCCATTGCTTTTCAAATCGCTTGGAAACTATTTCAAACCCGTTGGAACTTGCAACGAGACGGCAGCCGCAGACCGAGAATTTTGTTTTTAGCCGATAGAAATATTTTAGCCAATCAGGCTTTCAATTCCTTTTCTGCATTTCCTGAAGATGCTTTGGTTCGCATAAAGCCCAGTGAGATTAAGAAAAAAGGCAGAGTACCCACCAACGGAAGTATTTTCTTTACCATTTTCCAAACCTTCATGAGCGGGACAGATGAAGAAGGCAAACCTGCTCGCTACTTTGGAGAATATCCGAAAGACTATTTTGAATTCATCATCATTGACGAGTGCCACCGTGGCGGAGCAAATGACGAAAGCAATTGGCGGGGCATTTTGGAGTATTTCAGTCCAGCAGTGCAATTGGGTTTAACCGCTACACCCAAACGAGATGACAATGTGGACTCCTACAAATACTTTGGCGAGCCTGTTTACATCTATTCCCTGAAAGAAGGCATCAATGATGGCTTCTTAACTCCTTTCAAAGTAAAGCGCATCAAAACCACTTTGGATGATTACCGCTACACTTCAGATGATACCATTGTGGAAGGCGAAATTGAAGAAGGCAAACTCTATGAAGAAAAGGATTTCAATAGAAGCATTGAAATTGTAGAACGAGAAGCCAAACGGGTGAACATCTTTTTAGATGAAGCCAATCAAAATGAAAAGGCTATCATTTTCGGAGCAAATCAAGCGCATGCAGCTTTGCTTCGAGATTTGGTGAATCAAAACGCTAAAAGCAAAGACCCATTCTATTGTGTTCGGGTAACCGCCAATGACGGAGAAGAAGGCGAAAGACTTCTAAGAGAATTTCAGGACAATGAAAAGACATTGCCCACCATTTTGACTACATCTCAAAAGCTTTCCACGGGAGTAGATGCACGGAACATTCGAAATATCGTTTTGCTTCGCCCCGTCAATTCCATGATAGAGTTTAAACAAATTGTTGGTCGTGGCACAAGATTATTTGACGGCAAAGAGTTTTTCACCATTTACGACTTTGTAGATGCTTACAAACATTTCAACGATCCTGAATGGGACGGAGAACCTTTAGAACCTGAACCAAGAGAACCAAAACCTTATCCACCAGCAGAACCAAGTGAACCGCCCACTGCTTCTGAACCTGACGAGCCAAGACCTAAAAAGAAAAAAGCGAAAGTCAAACTTCGAGATGGTAAAGAAAGAACGATCCAACACACTGTTCAAACTTCCTTTTGGAGTGCAGATGGTAAACCTATTTCGGCAGAAGAATTTTTGAATAATCTGTTTGGAGAACTTCCTAAACTATTCAAAGACGAAGAAGAATTACGGAAACTGTGGAGCAATCCGCTGACTCGAAAAACATTGCTTGAAAATTTAGATGCAGCGGGTTTTCCAAAAGAAGACCTGCTGACTTTACAGAAGTTGGTAGATATGGAAAATAGCGACTTGTATGATGTGTTGGAATATGTTTTCAATGGAGACTATATCGCAATGACCAGAGAAGCGAGAGCCAAGGCTGCCGAAGCGACAATCTTCGCTTTGCTAAATGACAAACAAAGAGAGTTTATCGCGTTCGTGCTAAGCAAATACGTTGATACAGGCGTTGACGAACTTGACCAGGAGAAACTACCAATCTTGCTGACAAACAAATATCAATCATTGGAAGATGCGAAAGAAATATTGGGAGATGTGGCAAACATCAGCAGACTGTTTGTAGAATTTCAGGAACATCTATACAATCAGAAAGTGGCGTAATGACAGGAACAACACGACATAAAGCCCACGCTTCACAGCCACACACATTGCCAAGCCGCACAAGCCACCGCTCAATCCAAAGCTTGTCAAAGAGTGTGTCTGAACCAACGCACGGACAGAAAAAGAAAAAGCACGGGCACACAACATGGTATATAAAAAATTGGGCGGACAGTAGTAAATTGAAAGTGTTTAGCTCGCATCAAACTTTTGGTTTCGGTGGACAGGTAATCGCTCCGAAATGCCCAACTTTTCATATACCAGAACCGTTATGGTGCATTTTAAAACGACAACAAACAAGTGAGAAAACCAATCAAAATAGGAGAAATTGAATTTGCGACTAAAAAAGACGCATTAACTCACTACAAGACTATTTTGAATTCTTACGACTTTG
>JAIUMW010000376.1 GCA_022565365.1 Oceanicaulis sp. | reverse complement strand
TTCACCACGCCGCCCTTCTTGAGCTGACCAAACAGAATTTCGTCGGCCAGCGGCTTCTTGATGTGCTCCTGAATGACGCGGCCCAGCGGACGGGCGCCGAAATTCTCGTCATAGCCCTTGCGCGCCAGCCACAACGTGGCGGCTTCGGACAGCTCGAAGGTGACGCCGCGCTCGGCCAGCTGGGCTTCCAGCTGCAGCACGAATTTCTCCACCACGCGGCCCACCACTTCGGGCTTGAGGCCGGAGAAGGCGATGGTGGCGTCCAGACGGTTGCGGAATTCCGGCGTGAACAGGCGTTCGATGGCCGCCGTGTCCTCGCCCTCGCGCTTGCCGCGCCCGAATCCGATGGATTCCTTGGCCGCATCCGAGGCGCCGGCATTGGTGGTCATGATCAGGATGATGTTGCGGCAGTCGATCTTCTTGCCGTTGGCGTCGGTCAGCTGGCCGTTGTCCATCACCTGCAGGAGGATGTTGAAGATGTCCGGGTGGGCTTTCTCGATTTCGTCGAGCAGCAGCACCGAGTGAGGGTGCTGGTCCACGGCGTCGGTCAGCTGGCCGCCCTGATCATAGCCGACATAGCCCGGCGGCGCGCCGAGCAGGCGGCTCACCGTGTGGCGCTCCATGTATTCGCTCATGTCAAAGCGCAGAAGCTCCACGCCCAGCGAGGCGGCGAGCTGGCGGGCGACCTCGGTCTTGCCCACGCCCGTCGGGCCGGAGAACAGGTAGCAGCCAATGGGTTTGTGCGGTTCGCGCAGGCCGGCGCGCGCCAGCTTGATGGCGCTGGCCAGTTTGGCGATGGCCTCGTCCTGGCCGAACACCACGCGCTTCAATGTGGCGTCCAGGTCTTTGAGCACGGTCTCGTCGGACTTGGACACCGACTTGGCCGGGATGCGCGCGATCTTGGCGACCACGGCCTCGACTTCCTTGACGCCAATGGTCTTCTTGCGCCGCGATTGTGGCATCAGACGCATGGAGGCGCCGGCCTCGTCGATCACGTCGATGGCTTTGTCGGGCAGCTTGCGGTCGCCGATATAGCGGTCGGACAGCTCCACGGCGGTCTTCAGCGCGTCGTTGGTGAAGCGGATATCGTGGAAGTCCTCGAAGTACGGCCGCAGCCCCTGAAGGATCTTGATGGAGTCGGCCACCGACGGCTCGACCACATCGATCTTCTGGAAGCGGCGGGCCAGCGCGCGGTCCTTCTCGAAATGCTGGCGGTATTCCTTGTAGGTGGTCGAGCCCATGCAGCGCAGGGAGCCCGATTGCAGCGCGGGTTTCAGAAGGTTGGACGCGTCCATGGCCCCGCCCGAAGTCGCGCCGGCGCCGATCACGGTGTGAATTTCGTCGATGAACAGGATGGCGTGGGGGCGTTGCTCCAGCGCCTTGACCACCTGCTTGACCCGCTCTTCGAAATCGCCGCGATAGCGCGTGCCCGCCAGCAGCGTGCCCATGTCGAGCGAATAGATGATGGCCTTTTCCAGGACGTCGGGCACGTCGTGTTCAATGATCTTGCGGGCCAGGCCTTCAGCGATGGCGGTCTTGCCCACACCCGGATCGCCCACGAGAAGCGGGTTGTTCTTGCGCCGGCGGCACAAGACCTGGATGCAGCGCTCCACCTCGTGGTCGCGTCCGATCAGCGGGTCGACATCGCCGGCGCGGGCCTTGGCGTTGAGGTCAACGCAATAGGCGGCCAGCGCGTCATCCTTATCCTTGTCGTCGGCGGCGGTGGGCGCGGCCTCGTCATCATCCTCGTCATCGGCGCCGCGCGCGGGTCGCGCTTCACTGGCGCCGGGGCGCTTGGCGATTCCGTGGGAGATGAAGTTGACTGCGTCGTAGCGGGTCATGTCGCGCTCGGCCAGGAAATAGGCCGCATGGCTTTCACGCTCGGCGAACAGGGCGACCAGGACGTTGGCGCCGGTCACCTCGTCGCGGCCGGAATTTTGAACATGTATCACAGCGCGCTGGATCACGCGCTGGAAGCCGGCGGTCGGCTTGGCGTCCTCGCCGGTCTCTATCACAAGGCTGGCGAGCTCGCGTTCGACATAATCGAGCAGCGTCTCGCGCAGCTCGTCCACATCCACGTCGCAGGCGCGCATCACCGCGCTGGCGTCTTCATCCTCGCACAGCGTCAGCAGCAGGTGCTCGAGTGTGGCGTACTCGTGCTTGCGCTCCTTGGCGGCGGCCAGGGCGCGGGTGAGGCTGTGCTCTAGGGCGGATGAAAATGAGGGCAAGCGCCTAATCCTTTTCCATGGTGCACTGCAGAGGGTGCTGCGAACGCCGTGCGGCGTCCATCACCTGAGCGACTTTGGTTTCGGCCACTTCAAACGTAAACACGCCGCAGACCCCCACTCCATGTTGGTGCACATGGAGCATGATGCGAGTCGCTTCCTCAGCATTCTTGTGAAAAATCGTCATCAACACACCGATGACGAACTCCATCGGCGTGTAATCGTCGTTTAACAGCAGGACCTTGTACATGGACGGGCGTTTGGTGCGCGTGCGCGTCTCCAGCGCCACGCCCGTGCCGCGCCCGGCGTCCTCGTCATCCTTGCGCCGTTCGGTCATCCCCACAGGCCTCGGGTCAGCGCTGGTTCAGTGTCCATACCCTGATTAGATAGGCATCCCGGCCCGTGTGGGAAGCCCCTGTCTCAGCCAGCACCCAGCATCACGGCGCCCGGTTGGGGATAAAAAAAGTCCGGCGCTTTGAGGCGCCCGACCAGTCAGGGAGGATCCGTGGGCGCGCAAGGCAAGCCGCCCGCGCCCATGGGGTAGCGTCGCGTCTAGCGCCGCGCCAGGCAAACCACCCCGCCCCCGGCGGCGC
>JAIUMW010000375.1 GCA_022565365.1 Oceanicaulis sp. | reverse complement strand
TGAACAAATTCCAAATCTTTGCACGTGCAGCACAGGCAACAGTGTGCTAGTGCTATGTGCTGTGCAAGCCTGACTCCCTTGATGTATCCATAATTTTAGCACAACACAACCATTTCCACATTTCCACACTGCCATTTCCAGTTTATTCAATGATCGGATAAGTCTCTCATTCTTTCATCGTATTACATCTTTTCTGTCATGGTTTGAATCCAATTTTCTCTCATGGCTTTCACTTTTAGACATATGTTGGCAACTTCATAAACCACTCTAAGTGCCAGGCCATGCAAAGGCACGGAGTCACTCACTTTTGATTGGAGTATCTTCCAGCTGTATAGCAATTGATTTCCAAACACGTTTTCAATTATTGAACGGATCTGGGATTGAAATCCTGTTCCAAATTCGTTTTCCATTTCTTTGTCCTTTGTCGAGTAAATTCTTCCTGCACTGTAGCCCAAATCGCTCACCAGATATAGACCTTTCTCCTCCAACTTTTTTGGAAGCCCAGACATGTTGTACACAGCTTTGTCGTTGTTATGACCTTTCCAAAGAGATACATGGTGGATGTGTTGACCAAATAGATCGATCACGCATTGACACAAGATGTTGTGTCCTTTATCAACACGAAACAAAGTGCCACCACCAAGATGTATCCTGCATCGACTAGAATCAGAGCAATCTATTGCTCCAATTATCTTCCTGCTTTCACCCTCCTTACATATCCATTCCATATTGCACTGTTCATCAAATTTGATGGTTTTCAACTGAGTGGAAAGACAAATCAACCCATATTCGTAAATTTTGTGGGCTAATTCAACAGATATTCTCATCTTTTTTGAAAGCTCTTTGAAGCTGCAATACTTCTTCAAGCGATATAGGACGAGAAACACAATCTCTTCAGTTGTCAGCAAACGCTTTGTTGCTGGTCCAGTGAATTGGAGATTGAAGGATTCAATGGATTTTTGGGATTTTTCCAAGATTATTTTCCAGGCTTCTTCATTCAGCCCCAATTCACTTTTTACCTTCTCAACAGTGATTTTCATAGGTGGACGAGTCTTGGTTTTTGATGCAACGTGCATTCTTGCAGTTTTCGATTTAATTGAAGTGGTATCAAACAAATCCGTCTTGAATTTCTTGATCATGTGTCGATTCAAATTGTAATTGTTTTTCAAATGCTCATGTTGCCACCAAAAATTCAACAACAATGCATATCTATGGCCACATCTTCGACGAATGGATTTAATTTTTGTCATGGTGCTTCGGAAGTAATCGGAAAATTAGTTTGTGAAAGCATCGGAAAATATCACAGCCTTATACACCATGTCCAATACCAACTCTCCTCATAATTCAACTGGTCGTTCATCACTCACTTCTCAACAAGATCCTTCCATTGAACAAGAGAATGAATCGAACGGTGAAGAACCCACTCCAAATTTTTCTCGTTTATTTTCTGAAATCAACTTTTCCAGTGTTGGGAAAACAAACACTATTGACCCTGCTTCAGGCAATCAAGTATCAAGGAAAGATTTTGCTCAATGGTGCAAAAATATCAAAGCATCCTTCAACACAAACGTCTCAAGGAATACTGATTTTCTGTTGTGCTCTACAGCTGAATGGGAAGCATCAAACCCTATGAAAAATGTCGAAAAAGCAAAAAAGCAAAAAATCGCAGTTGTGTCAGCATCCATATTACAATATTGTGTACAACATGATGAGAAATTATCGACACTAGACTTATCAAAGGAAGACGTCAAACCTTATGTATTTCAAGTTGATGCAAGAGTTAAGAAGAGGAAAGGAAGAGGAGGAGTGGCACCTGAAGAAGTCAAAGAGGAAAACCTATTTCAAGAAGTGACTGTGGATGGTTGCACAATCACTTTTAGTCTTAATGACATTCACTCGTTATTGTATTTGATGCGCCAAAAAGGTGCATCAGGTGGATGGGGCCAATTGTTGCATGCGAGCCATAATTATCATCATCGTTTGCCAAATGACACCAAACAACAACATCTTAGTAAGCTGTGGACAAAGCTTCGCACTCAGTCGCATTGGATTTGGAGCAAAAAAGTATTGTTCTCACCGTACACTGGAGATGATGAAAACGAGGAGGCAAAACTCACATATGAGAAAGAGAAAACAAAGATTGATACGCTCATGAAGGATTCAAGAATGTATATAGGACTTATCATTGAAGGTGAATGTATATGGAACTCAGAATCAGAAAATCCTGACAATCCAATTGATCAACACCAGGTAATTCAAGAAGCAAAGCAACGACAGAAGGCTATGAGGAAGAAGAACTCATTCAAATTGCATGATTTTCAAAAGATGTTCACAGGATACATGTCTCGTTCAGACAGCCTCCAGCAAGTATCAGAAAACTTTATGCAAGAAATGTCAAGAGGTATGTCATGGGAAACTTACTCACAAACCATGTTGCAAAGACAAAAGTGGGAGTATTATGAGTTAAAGAAGAAGGTCTTACAGAAAGAATTGATGTTGAATGATGATGACATGCAAACACTTCACCAAAGAAGTGAGGAATTGTTCCCCATTCACGCATTGTTTCATGATTCTGACTCTGATGAAGAAGGAGAGACTGAGTTGGATGAAGATCAAACAACATGAAAAGGGTATATTATTGATCATGGTGGAATTTGCTCCAAAAAACTGATGTATAAACCTGAGTGTGTTTCAACATTGTTCTTGTGTGCTTTGTGCTGTGCTAAAATTCAAGATGCAACAAGTGGGATTGCTTGCACAGCACAAAAAGCCCTTTTGTGCTGATGTGCTGTTGGTTCTATACATTGTGAATTTGTTCA
>JAIUMW010000374.1 GCA_022565365.1 Oceanicaulis sp. | reverse complement strand
TGCGCCAGTCAGCGCCCTCGGCCACCAGCCGCTCACGCCAATGTTCAATCACGCTTTGCTGGGTGAGGATCCAGGCCTGGACAGCGCCGGACAGTTCGCCCTGACGGGGCCTGCGCACGATTGTGGGCCGGTCCGCCACACGTGGCGGAGCAGGAAAGGTGATGATCTCTGCGCTGGCGTGAGACATGGCGCGTCCTCGACTGGGAACTGACCCGGCCATGTTGCGACTCGTTCTCATTCGCGTCAAGGCGCGATGCGCACGAAAAACCCCCGCGCAATCTGCGCGGGGGTTCGCATGCCCTGGCCCGGTTTCGGGCCGGTATGAAGTCGCGTCCTAGAAGCGGCGCACGTAGCCGATCGACCACACGTTCGCGTCACCGTCGAAGTCATAACGGGTGACGGCGAAGCGGATCGCGGTCGGGCCGGAGAACGCCCACTCGGCGCCCACGCCATAGGCCAGACCGTCATCGTCTTCCTGAATGGTCAGGCCGGCCGCAGAAGCGTCGAATTCAGCCCAGGCGTAACCGGCGCGGGCGAACACGGAGAACTGCTCGGACACCGGGTACTGCGCCTTGGCGAAACCGGCGATGCCGTAGTTCAGGCCGACGTCAGCGGTCACGCCGCCGCCGATATTGACGGTGTCGTCCCACACGCCAATCTGGCCTTCCAGCTCAGCGCCGAAGAACTGGGTGAAGTCGTAGCCGCCGCGCAGGACCACGCCAGAGACGTTGGCGCCGTCAGCGTCGAAATGAGAGACGCCGCCGCCGATGTGGGTGCGGCCGTCCTGAGCCGAAGCGCCCGAAACCATCAGAAGCGCGGCAGCGGTGGAGAGGAGGATCGTTTTCATTTGTTTTTTTCCCTGTCTTCAATGCCGGAACAAGCCCGGATCGCCACGACAGGTGCGCCCGCTGCTTCGGTCCCGCAAGAAGGCGCATGCACTGGTTTGCTGCACGTCACATCGGGCGTGGCGAACAGAATACGCACACGGGCGGAAGTGTGGCCGAACCCGCGCAAATGTGGCCGCTTCGCGCCCGAGATGACTTAATGATTTCGGCAAGTTAATGAATTTTTTGCAAGGAACGCCCATTGCCCTGCACTGGCCGCAGGCGAGCAAGTGCGATAGATCGACCTCATGCAGCTGAGCTTTTGCGATTCGCCCCTGGACCATGCCGGCCTGCAGCGGTCTGACCCCGCGTGGATGGCGCGCCAGCGCGCGCACCCTCAGGGCCGCGCCGTTCTGTTCGCCGGGGGCTCGCTCGCCCTGGCTGATGACGGCTCTCCGATGGTGCTTCCGGCGGGAATCGCATCCGGCCTGGCGCTCAAATGGCCCGGCCTCATCTTCATCGGCCTGCAGGACGGCGCGCCCTGGTTCGCGGGCGCACTGGAACAGGACGTCGCCGGGCGCGGCCCTGATTTCCGGATGACCGCCATGCATCTGCCACCGGAACTGGCGTGCATATTCGGGCGGGCGCGCTCGATTCTGATGTGGTCCGGGCGCCGGCGCTTCTGCTCGAACTGCGGGGCGAAGAACGAGCCCATCGACGGCGCTCTGCGCCTTGCCTGCCCATCCTGCGGCATGGAGCATTACCCGCGCACCGACCCGTCCATCATCCTCCTGCCCTATTCAGGCGCCCGCTGCGTGATGGGCCGCCAGCCCGGCTGGCCGCCGGGCATGTATGCGACGCTGGCCGGTTTTGTGGAGCCGGGCGAGACGCTTGAAGCCGCGTGTGCGCGCGAGACGGCTGAAGAGGTGCACCTCAAAGTGCTGCGCACCGAGTATGTAGCCAATCAGCCCTGGCCCTTTCCGTCCTCGCTGATGATCGGCTTTCTGGCCGAGGTCGAAGACGGCGAGGTGCGCCCGGACGATGATCTGGAAGACGCCCGATGGTTCACCCGCGACGAAGTGCGCGACCTCTATGACGGCGTGATGGCGCAATGGGCGCCCAAACATTTCTCCATTTCCCGCCTGCTGATCGAACGCTGGCTTGGCCGGGATGCTGGCGCGACTTCGTGACACGTATCATCTGCGGCTGTATTGGCTAGATGGATGAGGCGCGCGTGCCGGTTGCGCCGCACGGCGGGGCATGTCAAACACCCGGCCCGTAATCAGTGGAACTCATAGAGGACGCTCATGGGCGATCTATTCTTCAACAAGGTAGCGGGTGTAGTCCTCGCTGTGGCCCTGTTCATGATGGCGCTCGGCGAGCTGGCCAACATCGTGTTCGGACGGTCTGTTTCGAGCGAGCTGGCCTATCCGATTGACCTGTCCGCGCTGCAAACGTCCGCCCCCGCGGCTGACGAGCCCAGCGGCCCGGTCGATTTCGGGCTGCTTCTGGCCAATGCTGATCTGTCGGCTGGCGAGCGCATCGCGCGCCGCTGCGTCGCGTGCCATACCTTCAATGAAGGCGGCGCGAACGGTACCGGCCCCAATCTCTGGGGTGTCATGGGCCGCGCCGTCGCGGACGGCTCCGGCTTCAATTATTCCGGCGCCATGAGCGCCTATGGCTCGGACGGCGCCCAATGGCTGTTCGAGAACATGTATGATTACCTTGAGAACCCGCGCGGCTACGTGCCGGGCACCTCGATGAGCTTTGCCGGCCTGCGCAATCAGGACGACCGCATCCCCCTCATTGCCTACATGCGCAATCAGGACAGCACGCCGCTGGCCCTGCCCGACCCGCTTCCCGAGGCGCCGGCGGGTGAAGACGACATGGCCGAGGCCGACGCCGAAGTGGCGGACGAAGAGGCTATGCCGGCCGAAACTGGCGAAGCGCCTGCCGGGGATGACGCCAATGGCGAACCCGCGGACGAGGATGGCGG
>JAIUMW010000373.1 GCA_022565365.1 Oceanicaulis sp. | reverse complement strand
TGGGCATCACCGCGCGCGGCGCCTGGGTGTCGGTCCAGCGCCATTTCCGCGAAATGGGCAAGGACATCCAGACCGAGCCCTTCACCGTCATCGGCGTGGGCGACATGTCCGGCGACGTGTTCGGCAATGGCATGCTGCTGTCCAAGCAGATCAAGCTGTTGGCCGCGTTCGATCATCGCGACATCTTCATCGATCCCGACCCGGCCGACACCGAGGCTGCCTGGAATGAGCGCAACCGGCTGTTCCAGCTCAACCGCTCCAGCTGGCAGGATTACGACAAGAGCCTGATTTCAAAGGGTGGCGGGGTGTTCCCGCGCAGCGCCAAATCCATCCCGTTGAGCGACGAGATTCGCGCACTGACCGGGCTGGAGGGCAAGGCCGCTGCGCCCAACGAGCTGATGCGCGCCCTCCTCAAGGCCGAGGTGGAGCTGGTCTGGTTCGGCGGCATCGGCACCTATGTCAAAGCCACGCACGAGCAGGACTACGAGGTGGGCGACCGGGCCAATGACCCGCTGCGCATCAATGGCACGGAGATGAGAGCCGCCGTCATCGGCGAGGGCGCCAATCTGGGCGTCACCCAGGCCGCGCGCATCGAGTACGCCCGCCATGGCGGACGCTGCAACGCGGACTTTGTGGACAATTCGGCCGGGGTCGACAGCTCCGACCATGAGGTGAATATCAAGATCCTCCTCAACCCCATGGTCCGCGAAGGCCAGATGGATATTCCGGCGCGCAATGTGCTGCTGGAATCCATGACCGACGCGGTCGCCGAGCACGTGCTGCAGCACAATTATGATCAGTCCCTGGCGCTCACCATCGCGCGCGAGCATGCGGCCGAAGACATCGACGCCCACGAGCGTCTGATGGACCGGCTGGAGAAAGCCGGCCAGCTGGACCGCAAGGTGGAGGGCCTGCCCGGCGCCGAACAATTGCGCGACCTGAAAGAACAGGGCCTGGGTCTGACCCGGCCGGAAATCGCGGTGATCGCGAGCTACGCCAAGATCACGCTGTTCGACGCGCTGGTGGCGTCCAGCGCGCCCGATGATCCGCATTTCTCCGACATGCTGGTCACGTATTTCCCCCACCAGCTCTCCGATCACGCCGACGCCATGCACCGCCACCGTCTGAAGCGGGAGATCATCTCCACGCGTCTGGCCAATGACATGGTCAATCTGGGCGGGCCGACCTTCCTGTCGCGCGCCTTCGAGAGCACCGGGGCCGACGTGGACGCCAGCGCCCGCGCCTTCGAGGCCGGACGGCGCATTTTCCGTTTCAAGGACTTCACCGACCGGATCAACGCGCTGGACAATCTGGCGCCGGCCAGCGTCCAAACCGCCCTGCACGACGAGGTGATCCGCCTGTTGCGCCGTCAGACCTACTGGCTGGCCCGGCGGGCCATGGGCCGCGAGGCGGCGCCGGTGGCCGACGTCATCGCCGCCTACCAGCCCGGCGTGGATGCGCTCAAGGACCTGGTGGACAGCGTCGTCTCGCCCCATGACGCTGACGGCATCGCCCAGCGCGTGCAGGCCTATGTGGATCAGGGTGCGCCCGAAGAGCTGGCGCGTGATGTGGCGCGGCTCAAGCCCCTCACATCTTCGTCCGATGTCATTGATCTGGCGCGCGAATCCGCCTGGCCGCTGGCCGCAGCGGCGACGCTCTATCACGCCGTTGGCGCGCGCTTCCGCTTCGACGTTCTGCGCGGTGCGGGCGGGCAGCTCTCCTCCACCCTGCACTGGGACCGGCTGGCCATGCGCCGCCTGATCGAGGACCTCTACGCCAGCCAGTATGCGCTGACCACCCAGGTCTCGGCCTATGCGGCCAAGGCCGGCGGGGCGCTGGCGGCGGGCGTGGAGAATCCCGATCGCGCCTGGGCCGAGCATTTGGTGGAAAGCTGGACCTCGCAATTCAGCGCCGATGTGGACCGGGCTGACCGCACGCTGGAGGAGCTGGGTTCGTCGGGGGTGTGGGCGCTGTCGAAAGTGGCCATCGCCTCCACCCAGCTGCGCGAGCTGGCGGGGTGTCAGACAAGCAGCGAGCCCGGACACTAAACCGGATCGAAGCCGCCTTGCGGGCGCCGGCGCACGCCGAACACAGCCGCCAGAAGCTCTGTGTTCAGCGCAGCGGCCGGCGCGGCGTCGGCGGCGACGCGGCCCTGATCCAGCACGATCACCCGGTCAGCCCAGCGCGCGGCTGCGTCCAGATCGTGCAGCGCGGCGATGACAGCGCCGCCCAGATCGGCTTCGGCGCGCAGCACCGCCATGGCCTCATGCTGGTGGCGCAGCTCCAGTGCGGCGGCCGGTTCATCCACGGCCAGCACCGGCGCGCGCGCGGCCAGCGCGCGGGCGAGATGGGCGCGCGCCTGCTCCCCGCCTGACAGGGCGTCCAGGGGACGGTCGGCCAGCGCCGCCGCACCCGCCCGCGCCAGCGCGTCATCCACGATTGTCCGGTCCGCCTCAGCCAGCCGCTCATAGGGCGCGCCCGACCAGGCGAAGCGGCCCAGCGCGGCCAGATCTTTCACCCGCACCGCCCAGGCGCTGGAGCGGTCCTGCGCCAGCCAGGCGGCGCGGCGCCCGCGCTGGGACGGGGAGAGCGAATGGACCGGATCGCCGCCCAACATGGCCTCGCCTGCGCTCAAGGGCACAAGGCCCATGAGGGCGCGGATCGCGGTGGACTTGCCCGCGCCATTGGGACCGGTCAGGGCGACGAACTCGCCCGGCGCCCCGCTGAACGAAACGCCGTCCCGCACCGGGCGCCCGGCCAGCCCGCCGCTGGCGTCAATGAGGGCCGCGGCGCGCATCGGCCACTGCTCCGTGTGCGCGCCGCGCTCCAGAGGAGGGCCGGCGCGCGG
>JAIUMW010000372.1 GCA_022565365.1 Oceanicaulis sp. | reverse complement strand
GATAGCCGATTACGTGCGCATAGGGAACGGCATCTCCTGATGTTTGATTGACAATAGAAAGCGATTGGCTGCTTACTGGTGGGTTTAGAAGGGAAAGAAGGGCAACTGCTAGCAGGTGTTTGCGCATTGTAATTATTCAAATAATCTTGAGAATGTTCATCAAAAAGAATCGTAAAAACATAAACTTTATTGTTTTACAAACACAATGTTCGGGTGTTATTCTTTTTAGTAAGTAGAAATTACAATCAATGTAACATTACAAAGACCTACTCCACTTGAAGGTTACAGATTTGATTGACAACCATAAACTCCTCTTGACTTTCTACTTTTCCATCTTTCAATTGATACACCCTGAAAGAATCCATCTCCTTTGGAAGCAAATCTTGGTGCTCTGCATCCGGTAAACAAATAAAGTTGCTTGGCAATGCTTCATCTTCACTGAGGTTTATGCCAAAAATAGCAAGCGCTGCCTTACTGTATAAAACAACAACATCATCCCTTAAAATGTCCTTGTTCTCAAGAAGGGCGTTTAAACTACTAGTTACACAAGTAGGGCAACCTTTCTTTGGCATCAAAACCACAGTAGCTTCTTTTCCAAATGAATACGAAGTAAAATCAAGAGGCACAATACCTTCAAATGACCCGACCCATTGAAGCAAAGAGTCAATTTTATCATCAATGTTTTCTAATTTTTGTTCCGATAGATTAAAAGTGACAGATTTAAGTGTGAAAACATTATCCCCTGAAATTTCCGGTAGATAATTCATCCCTTCAATTCCTAAAATATGATGAAAATTATTTTCCATGGAAGGAAAAAAAGAAACTAATTTGTAATCTGAATCATAAACTAAATAAGACCTTGATTCATTAAAAATTCTCTTTTGATTTGCAGAACTAACGCCAGTATTATTTTCAATTAAAAGATGCCTTATAAAATATACTTTGTTTTCTATATATATTTTTTTGGGGTCTAAAAGCACAACTTCAATATTCTCCAAAGGTTTAAAAAGAATTGAATCAAGTTCTTTTAAATAAGGCTGTGCAAGCGGGTCTTTTAGTAAAGTGGTATCATTTCTTATATCATAAAACCAAAATCTCAAATCATTACTATAAGTTAACAAAAGCCTATTTTTTTCAGAATGACTTGTTAGGTATACATCACCATTAGCTTCCAAATTATTAAAATTAAGACTATTCTTAATATCTTTTATTGAGCCATCTGAAATATCTATGCTCAATAAATCAGGGATATCAAATCGCTTTCTGTGTACCTCACTAGAATAGCTAATTAAGGTCGGCATTACCTCAACAAAAACCGTATTATTTTGAATAGCAGGTTTTTGAATTTTGTGATAAAGCCTATATTTATTTGAGTCCAAATCCTTACCGTTTGAAAAGCGAGGATTGTAATCTAACTTTACACTTGTATGTTCACCATTATTAAGCAAATAAAAAACTTCGTTGTAATCATACGCAGCGTTTTTTTGATTTCTTATAAGTAAGTTTTTTTTACTTCCAGGCGAATAATTTGTGGAATAGTACTTAACTCTGTCATTTGAAAGAAAATAAAGAAGATTATTACTTACTTTAAGCGAATCAAAATCATAGGCAAATTCAAAAAGTTTATTATTCTGAACATCAGTCAAGTAAATGTTCAGCTTTTGATCTTCTAAATACCCAGAAAAAAATTTCAAGCCATCACCTATTGTGTCATTTAACTGCGATTTATGGATAAGTTTTGAAGTTATAGCAATTCCGTGTAAAGGAACGTCAGGTTGATTTCTGTTTTTACAGCTCGGAAAAAAACAAATTAATGCTAGGGACAAAACCCTAGCATTTTTGTTAATAAATTCAAAAAGTCTTACCATTTTAATCAACTATGTCTGCTTTTTTAATCAGAATACACCGGTGGTTAACCTCACCTTCTGCACAATTAGTACCGTCTTTTTCACACGTAACATACTTACCATCACCATTCGGCTTTTCTTCCCAAAGCCAATCATAACCTGAAAGTCCAAAAGTTAAATCCTGTTCATCCTCGTAAACATAAATCTGCACCAAACCATGGATTCCTTGATTGAGCAAATATACATTACTTACATCTGCCAATTCTGGATAAGTAGCATTATCATCTATCCATTGTTGGGTAGCCAACACCACCTCTCCGTACTCAGAGAATTGAATGATGACAGGATCAACCGACGTAGAGGCAATATCCCCACTATTTAACATTTCTTGAGGCATTGGACTCTCCAAAACCTCGGCAGTTTCCTTATCACATGAGCTGACTATCAGTCCCAATGACAACATTGAAATAGGAGATTTTTCATTACAAATAAAATTGAGCCCCCCTCCGAAAAGTCCCTTTCTGCCAAACTCATCCTTGTCGGGAGATTTTTGAATCCTCACTAACAATTAGTTAGCTCCGGCCCAAAAATTCCCTCCGCGTCGATTTTGATTGAAATCATCCATTTCGGAGCAGACTCAAAATTAAAGTTAAAATTGAATTAAACTTCAATAATATGTTTTTTGACCAAAAGATTACATAATTGATTTAGCAAATGACTGTATTAAATTCTACTCCTCCAAATATATTTCGATAATAACAACTTTATATATTTAAAAAAAAAAAAGACCGTCACAAGTACCACAAAAACACCCAATTACAAACCGCTTTTCTCGCTGCTTCTAGTAACTTTTCAAACCTTTCATCTGACGCTTTTGCTGTTAATCGGTTCATTCCCTGCCCGAAGAAGACTTACTAAGGCGGTTGTGTAGCAGCAGTCCTACCCACGAAACACTTTCCTCCTACTCCATTGCCAAAAACCTGCGCATCCCTCAAAATTTAT
>JAIUMW010000371.1 GCA_022565365.1 Oceanicaulis sp. | reverse complement strand
TATTCAGGCCGCGGAGGTGTCGTTAAAGAGTGTTTATCAGTACTCGAAGCTACATCCTATGAATCACTACCACTGTCTTTATTGGTTGGTATAAATGGCGCATTATTTTTACAACCACTTTCATTGTATGGATCTGTCCAAGCTAAAGACCAAGTTCTTGGTAACTTTATAAGTGGTCGAAAGCTAGGTGGGTTAATGATTACTGAACCTGATTTTGGGTCAGATGCATTAAAAATGAAAACTGGTTATGATGAAAATGACGACCATTATAAATTGGAAGGTACTAAGCACTGGGCTGGTTTAACAGGTTGGGCCGACTATTGGTTGCTTACAGCACGAAAGCGTGCTGCCAATGGTGAATTGACAAGAGATATAGACTTCTTCATTCATGATAGTACTCATAAAGGTGTCGAGGTTGAAGAGGTGTATCAGAATCTGGGTCTCTATATGCTACCATATGGTAAGAATAAGATTGATACCAAGATTCCTAAAGGTTTCAAACTAGAGCCAAGGACTAATGGCATCACTATGATGCTAGACATCTTACATCGAAGCCGTCTTCAATTCCCTGGAATGGGGATGGGATTTCTAAAACGTATGTTAGACGAAGCATTAGATCACTGCAAAACCAGAGTTGTAGGTAACAATAGTCTGTTTACTTACGATCAAGTTAAAAGTAGACTATCTCAGATGCAGTCATACTTTACTGTCTGCTCTGCTATGTGTGCCTATACATCAGAAAAAGCAAGCATGCAGACTGACGTTTCTCGTATGGATATTCCAGCGAATACGATTAAGACTATAGTTACTGATTACATGCAGGAGTCGTCTCAATCTTTGTTACAACTTGTAGGTGCAAAAGGTTATAGGTTGAATCACATTGCAGGTCGGTCTATTGTAGATAGTCGCCCATATCAAATATTTGAAGGCTCAAACGACATCTTATATCAGCAAATTACAGAGTCAGTGTTAAAAATGATGAGAAGATCAAAAATTGATAATCTGTATCAGTTTCTGGAAAACTATGAGCTCAGTAAAGATTCAGCTGGAATGCTTAAAAAATCGTTAGATTTCCAGGTTGATTTAAAACTAGCTCAGCGAAAGTTGGTACAGTTAGGTAGGGTTCTCGGACGAGTATTTTCTCTTCAGATGGTTGTTGAACTAGGTGAGAAGGGATTTCGAAGTGACTTAATTGCAAATTCAATTGAGAATCTGACTATCGAAATAAATAATCATCTTTCATCATTTAAATCTCAGTCTATAACTGATATTATTGATGATTATAATGAAGAAAGTAACTGGTACAATTACGTAGGTGTAAAAGGCTAACCAACAAATACGTTCTATTTCTCAATTATGTGCGTAATCGTTCACAACGGTTACGCATTTTTTTTAGGAACAAGAAACTCTTCTTAAATCACATTACAAGTACTATCATATCAAAGTCTTCTCTCGCAACATTTTCATTTGTAACTCCGAATAGTTGACCAGAATTCATTAATTTATAAATCTGTACAGCTGAATAGTAATTAATTTATAATCAGAATATAATGTCTAAACAATCCAAATTGGAATTAGAGAAAGCAGCAATCAAGAATTATTTACTACCATTCCTGAATTTGCACAAACAACATCCTTTTTTGCCGGGTGCCCAAAATATCAAAGGACAATCTGCTTTTATAGGAATTGAAGAGTCCGAGCTGGGTGAATTTCGTCAAGGGTATCAAAAAGTATGTAAGACCGCCGCATTGGATTTGTTGAAAGAGGACGAGGTAATAGAGAACATATCAAAACTGCCATTTAATTCAACCGATGCTGTGATGGTTGTTGGTGATTCTCACGCAGATGACCTTCAAGGTTGGTTTGAAATATTCCGACATTTACTGGAGATTGGTGTCGATGACGCATCATTTAAGGTTTTAAATAATGCTGTTTATGGAAGTACATCAGTAGATGTACTAAGGAGGATTGACAGAGATTTGTCGTTAGCTAAGCCTGAGTGGGTGATTATAGCTTTAGGTTCTCATGATGCCCAGATGCTACACGGTATAGGAGATAGATCTTTAGTCTCGTTGGCTGAGTTCTATGAGAATATCTCTACGATAGAAAGTATGATACAAGAAGTGACACCAAATCCAATTATATGGGTTACACCTCCACCCGCAGTTACCGAGTTAATGGAAGATATGCCAATGTTCTCGGGGGTTTTGTATGAAAAGAAACTGGCACCTTATAGAGAGGTAATGGCTGGTAAATCAGGATATGTAGTTGACCCGATGGGTAAAAGAATGGGTAGACCAGCTGAAGCCTGGAATTATTTACCCGATGGATTTCACCTATCACTGTCTGGACATATCGAGACAGTTAAATGGTTACTAAGAGCCCTGACTTCAGAGCAAAAATAATTAAAAGAATAATTTTAGATGTGCAAATTGTAAGCCGGGTTGCACATCTCTCAGAGCATTTCCAGTTGAAAAGTTCTGTGTTTCATAAACAGTAGGCTGAATTAGTCCGAGGTTTAAACTGTTATTTCTCAAGACAAGCATGCCATCAACATGTTGGTAATCTCTGTATTGCATGTTAGAACTAAAGCTACCCGTACTTGTGCTGAAGTAAAATGCATCGACGAGTCCGAACGCAAATCCAGCCATAGATCCTGCACTTGCTCCATACATCATGTAACGTCCAACGTGTTCATCAGCCATTAAAGAAATTGCAAGCCCGAGCACACTGCCTGTAACTCCACCGTAGAATGTATCGAGTAATACAATTAACGATGTGTATTCAGTTGAATTGAATAAACCTTCTACGTAGTAAAAGCCGAGACCATCCATTTTGGAAACGTCGTAGACACC
>JAIUMW010000370.1 GCA_022565365.1 Oceanicaulis sp. | reverse complement strand
ACGGTGGAGCAGCACATTATCGGTTCGGAATCCGATTTCGGCGCGCGCAATGTCTGGCGCCTGTCCTCGGGCGTGGGCGAACATGCGGTGGGCTTTTTCGACGCCATGCAGGAAGAGCTCGCCTTTCTGGGCATTGAGCGCGGCGGCAACAGCTCGGGCGGCGGGCCGGACATGATCCCGCTGGCGGCGATGGGCGTGCCCATGGCGCGCTTGGATCAGGACGGGACGGATTATTTCGAGTTCCACCACACGCCCAATGACACGTTCGACAAGATCGTGCCCGAGGAAATGGCCCAGAATGTCGCCGCCTGGGCGATGTTCACCTGGTTCCTGGCCGACAGCGATGTCGATTTTCGCGCCCGGCCGGAGCCGGAAGACAGCGAAACAGTAGAGGGCGAACCGGCGCAATAGTTTCCCCGCCGGAAACCTGAAACTGCGCGAATGAGGCCTTAATCACTGCGCGCCGCTGCGCCATCTCCCTGATGCCGGTCCCACCGGGCCGCTCAAGGGAGATTGTCATGGCCGAAATACTGCATATCGCCTCCAGCGCCCGTATCGAAGGGTCGGTCAGCCGCGAGTTGGGCGGCAGCCTCGCGCGCACGCTGGCCGGCGACGAAGGCGAGATCGTCGTGCGCGATCTGGCCCGCAATCCCGCCGGCGTGGTGGATGAAAACTGGACGGCGGCGAACTTCACAGATCCGCAGGCGCGCACCGATGCGCACAAGGCTGTGCTGGCCGGGTCGGACGCGCTGGTCGCGGAGCTCAAAGCAGCCGACCACATCGTCATCGGCGCGCCGATGTATAATTTCTCCATCCCCGCCCCGCTGAAAGCCTGGATCGATCAGGTGGCGCGGGCGCGCGAGACCTTCCGCTACACTGAAGCGGGGCCCGAGGGGCTGCTGACCGGCAAGACGGCGTGGCTGGTGGTGGCGACCGGCGGCGTGCCGCTGGGCAGCGGGACCGACTTCGTCACGCCCTATCTGCGCCATGTGCTCGGCTTTCTGGGGATCAATGACGTGCGCGTGATCGACGCCTCGCGCTGGATGTTCCGCGACGAAGCCGAGCGTGACGCCGTGGCCGCGCAGCTCCTGTCCGAGCCGCAACAGGCGGCGGCGTAAGATCGATCAGGCGGGGCCGGCCATCCGGCCCCGCAGCCGCGCCGCATCGTGCAGCGCGGTGCGGGTGGTGTCCCAGGCGATGCGCGCCAGCGCCGCGTCAAACGGGACGAAACACGCCTCCAGCGCGTCATCGGCGGCGTTGGGCTCGCCGCTGACCCAGTCGGCGCACCAGTCGACCATGACGAAATGGGTGTCCGGCTCGATAGACTGGTAGACGCCGATCAGGCCGGTCAGGCTGATCTCCACGCCGGTCTCCTCGCGCACTTCGCGCACGAGCGCATCCTCCAGCGTCTCGCCAAACTCCACCTTGCCGCCGGGGATGGACCACTGGCCCTCAAACGGCGCCCGCGCGCGCCGGATCAGCAAGACGTCATCGCCGCGCCAGATCACCGCCCCGACGCTCACTACAGGACGCAACACCGCCCTTACTGCTCCGCCGCCGCTTCCGCCGCGCGCAATATGCGCAGGACATTGCCGCCCCACAGAGCGCGAATCTCGTCCTCGCTATAGCCGCGGCGCAGGAGCTCCCAGGTGACGTTCAGGGTTTCGGACGCATCGTCCCAGCCCTCCACGCCGCCGCCGCCGTCAAAGTCGGATGCAATGCCCACATGCTCAACGCCGATGCGGGCCACGGCGTAGTCGATATGGTCGGCGAACTGGGCCAGCGTGACGTCGTCATATTGCGCGCGCAGGGCCGCCACGCCGTCCTGATAGGCGGCCACGTCCTCGCGCGACGCGCCGGTCCATCCCTGTGACAGATAACGCGCGCGCAGCTCGGCCATGCCCTCCACAATGCGCGGATCGACATCGGCCACATAGGAGCGGAAAGCCACCATCTGGGCCACGCCGCCATTGTCGCGGATCGCGTCCAGCTGTTCGTCATCGAGATTGCGCGCATTGGCGTAATAGCCGTACGCGCCCGAATGGCTGGCGATGACCGGCGCGCGCGACAGGGCGGTCGCCTCCATCATGGAGCGCTTGCCCACATGGGACATGTCCACAAGGATGCCGTGATCATTGAGCGCCGGGATCAGCGCCCGGCCAAGCTCTGACAGGCCCGGGTCTTCGTCCGTATCGCCCAGACGCTCCAGCGGGTTGGAGCTGCCGGCCAGCTGGTTATGGCCAAAGTGGGTGAGGCCCACATAGCGCACGCCGCGCTCGGCCCATAGCGGGATCTCGTCCAGCGTGGGGCCCAGGAGATAGCCGTTCTCAATGCCCAGAAGCGCCACTAGGCGCCCCTCGGCGTGGATCGCCTCCACCTCGTCCGCCGTGCGCGCCAGACCGATCTGGTCAGGATAGGCGCGCAGCATGCGCATGATCGCCTGATACGTGCCCTCGGCGGTCTCGCGCGCCGTGGCGTAGCCGTCCTCATCCAGCGCTCCCTGGCCGGCATAGACAATCAGGATCGCCGCATCGAGCCCGCCCGCGCGCATTTTGGGCAGATCGGTCTGCAGCCGGGTGAACCCGCCCGGATCAATCTCGTGCGTGGCGTAGCCGCGCGGCACGTCGATATGGGTGTCCAGGGTCAGCACGCGCCCGTGAACCTCGCGTGCCTCGGCCTCGCTGACCTCGCGCGGCTGACGGTCCGCCGCAGCGGCCCCGGCGATGAGTGCGGCGCCGGCAAGACCGGTGAGAAAGGTGCGGATCATGGGCAAGGCTCCTGAAAAACATCTGCCGGGTCGGCCCAAAGCTAGAGGCGGGGCGGGGGCGGATCAATATGCGGGGGGCGGTGCTTGTT
>JAIUMW010000369.1 GCA_022565365.1 Oceanicaulis sp. | reverse complement strand
TCATATGGCCTACCGCCTCTGACGCCGCCATCACGCTCAGCTGAAGCACTAGACCGGCTAGCAGTCCGCCCGTGGTGATTGCAGTAGTCGCCGCCGCATCCGCCGCGCTGCCCATGATGAGATTGCCGGCACCCCAGCCCCAGGCGAATGAGGCTGCAAGCGAAACGTAGCAGCAGGCCATGGGCCAGCCGGATTCGCTCTGGGTGCATGCAACAGCCTCAGCCCCCAAAAGACCCCACGAAACGATGTCGCCCGCCAGGATGATTCTATCCAGGAAGGCCCGTTCGGTTAGCGGTGAGTACCCCCCCATGGCGTGGCGGCCAAGCGTTTCGGCGCCATCGGCGGAGATCCGCCACCAGAGTTCAGGTCCGCCGCCATTCGCGATCGCGGCCAGAACAAAGCCCTGACTGAGATCGTGCTCGGCCGCGAGGCGTGAGTCCTGTGGCCAGTTCGATACATCCGCGGGTTCGTTGATGAAGCGCAGCGGCGCGTCACCGGACCGCGCCAGATAGTCCCCGTCAGGATCACCGCGGCCGAAGGCCACTTCCGCCGCCGTATCGTGGACGCCGCGCAGAATGCTGCCTTCAGGCCAGGCGACGAGCGCTTCACCTTCCTGACGCATTCCGCTCCAGGGGTTGAAAATCACGTCTATGTAGTCGTCCAGACCCTCGCATTCCGGCTGATGGCGATGCGTGGAGACGATCAGGGGGCCGTGACGATGCACGTTGGTCCCTTCTGGAAGCGCCAGGGGGCGGTCCAGACTGTCGAGCATGGACAGAAGGAAAGGCTGCAGGGTCTGGCGCATGGGCGGAGCATTTTCGATACGGCCCTCATTCTCGATCGCCTCGTTCAGCACGGCGGAGAGAAGCTCCAGCCGGTCGCCATAGGCCTCCAGCGTTCTTGCAAGCGCGAATGTGCCGTGCGCGCCGCCCGGATTGACGATGAAGTCGCGCTGGAAGCTTAACCGGTCCAGCGCCTGAGACCGGGTCAGGGACAGGTCCAGGCGCGGCGCTTCGCCTTCCGCGAAGCGGTTGACCAGCCGGTCCAGGATCCACCGCTCCTCTACCCGTTCACGCCCGTCCGGCGCGGTCCAGGTGATGCGCAGGATCAGGCCGGTCGTTGCGCGGACAGGCTGATCCTCGGAACCGCCGCTGACGAGCTGGGCGCCGTCCTGCAGCTGATCGCCCAGCGCCGAGAAAATGCCGGACATGCCATAGCTGTCCATGCCCGCGACCGCGCCGTCCAGGACGGCGCCGCTGAGCGTGACCATCATCGCCCCCGGGGGCAGAGCTCCGTTGAAGACGGGCAGGAAGGCGGCCCCCGCTTCATTATCCGTGCCTGCCCGGTCAACGACCAGCGCGATGGAGATCGGGGTGTCGAACAGGCTGGCGACCGGCTGTCGCCATGGACTCATTACCTGCGTGCGCCGCAGCGAGCCACGCTCCAGAATCTCGGCTTCCATTTCGATGGTCAGAAAATGCAGCATCTCCTCGGGCGCATCGCCGGTCAGCACCACGTCAGGGGAGAGGTCGTCAGGCTCGTACCCGCCCAGCGCCGGGTGGGCGTGGATCCAGGACATGCCTGAAGCCATGCGATAGCGCACCCAGTGATAGGCGCCGTGCTCGACGACGCGGCCCCCGTCCAGCGTCAGCTCCTCCTCCAGCCGCGAGCCGACCGACCTGATCGCCTGGTCAATCCCGGCCAGAGCGGTTTGCTCGAAAGCCGCGACGGCATTGTCCGGCGCGTCCGTCCGGCCTGAAGCTTCAGCCAGCTCTGCGATCCTTGCACGCGCCTCATCGGCGTTTCTGACCGGCGCGGCCTGGCTGCGCGCAGCGACAGCAGCGGCCGCCAGCGGCGCGGCCAGGCTTTCAGGCGTGCGTTCGACCATCACGATCTGCGCGTCATAGCCTGCCTGTTCGAGGAGGTGCAGCAGAAGCAGGCTCTGGTCCATGGCGTTGCCCGCACGAGCCGACAGGGTCGCCTGCGGGCCGCGTAGAATGCCGGCATAAGGGTCGAAATGAACCTCTTCGGTGACGAAGCGAACGATCTGCTCGCCCTCGTAATCCAGCCCCTCGATCGCGGGCATTATCTCGAACTGGGCGTCATCGATGAGAGGCCTGAAGTTGCCGACCCTTTGCGCGGCCTCGCCCAGATCTCCGGCCAGACTCGCGATCACCGCCTCAGGATCGGGAGCCGCCGCGGCCATAGCGGCACTTGGCAAGCTTGACATTGCGGCCAGGACCGCCATAGCCGTCAGATGGACGCGCATTAATCTGCTCCACTTTTGACCGATTGGCTTTGCATCGTAAGCCCGCCAGGTTCAGCTAAAACAGACCCGAACGGGTCCAGCAGACGCTGGCGCGATAAACTGTGGCGGTTCTAGAATTCTTGGACTGACGCACCGAGTGATCCTAAGCGCTGAATTCCATCGTGCGCGCGATTTTCAATAGCCTGCCAACACCGCAATGGAGTGAAGGGCGCACACGCTGATGCCGTTTGACGGCTTGGCCGTGCAATTCACAGCGCTCAATATGTCCCGGTGACGCCGGAGTGCGCCGCGACGTTTGACCCCCTATGCATTTTGATGCCTCACCAAATGCGGCAATCCCGCCGGTTTCCCGTCCATCGACTTCGCGACTTTTATCCCCCCTACCCGGTGGAGCATAGCGGTCCCCGAGGTGGCAGATATTGCCGGATGTGGGGTTAACGGATGCGGCCCCGCGGCCATATCTGCCAGGCTTGGCGAATGCCGGAGCGCCAGTTGCCGGGGAGCCGGATGCTGTCCCACCGCGTGGTGTAACTTACGGCCTTGGTCGCCGTGCTGTCCGGCAGGGCCGGTGTGATCAGCGTGCCATGGCGGGCAGGCTGACGAGGGGATCATCGCTCAGCTGGCCGACAC
>JAIUMW010000368.1 GCA_022565365.1 Oceanicaulis sp. | reverse complement strand
GCCGTCGCGCCACGGAAGGACGGCCGGCAAGAAACGGGGAGTGAACGATGCGGCCTCTCGAATTCGGCTGGTTCCTGCCGACCGCCGGGGACACCACCTGCTATGGCGACCGGGAGGCCCTGATCGAGCCCTCGCCGGAGCTGTTCGACCGCGTGGTCACCGCCGCCGCGGCGGCTGGGTTCGAATATCTGCTGGTACCGGTCAGCACCATCGGCTGGGACGCCTACATCGCCAGCGCCATCATGATCGGGCGCTCGCGCTCGATCCGCATGCTGGTCGCCGCGCGGCCAGGCTACGTCAACCCGGTGCTGCTGGCCAAGATGATCACCACCTTCGACCAGCTTTCGGGCGGACGTATCGCCATCAACCTGATCGCGGGCCAGAGCGAGACCGAGACGCGCGGCGAGGGCATCCGCTACGCCAAGGAGGAGCGTTACGACCTCATGGACGAAGAGGTCGAGATCCTCAAGGCGCTGTGGGCGACGCGCGGGCCGGTGGATTTCGACGGCCGGTTTCACACCCTGCGCGGGGCGCGCATCTCCCCGCAGCCCTTCCAGCGCCCGCACCCGCCCTTCTATCTGGGCGGCGGCTCGGGGCAGGCCTGGGAGATCTCGGCAAAGCACTCGGATGTCCACCTGTTCTGGGGCGACACGGTGGAACGCATTGCCGAGAACATCCGCGATATCCGCGGGCTGGCCGCCCGCCACGGCCGGGCGGAGCAGATCGGGTTCGGCATGCGGCTGCAGATCGTCTGCCGCGAGACCGAGGCCGAGGCGTGGGAGGCGGCGCACGAGCTGGTGCGCGACGTCACCGATCGCCAGACGAGCTTCATCCGCACGCATTACGCCAGCTCGGTGGCCAACCAGCGTGTGCAGGAGCTGGCCATGAAGCATGGCGACCTGATCGCCCCGCATCTGTGGACCGGGATCACCCGGGTCAGGCCGGGCGCCGGTATCGCCGTGGTCGGTGATCCGGTGCAGTGCGCCGACACGCTGCAGCAGTTCATCGACGTCGGCTGCCATTCGTTCTGCCTGTCCGGCTATCTGCATGACGAGGAGGCCGAGCGCTTCGCGCGGCTGGTCCGCCCGATCCTGCAGGAGCGCAACCCCGGACGTCTCGCAGCCTGAGGGCGGCAGGTTCCCTCCGGGGGTTGATCTCGTTCGGTTACAAACTGTTTTTCGTGCGACTGCCAGGCTGCCGTGGTTCACTTGCCCGACGGTAGTCGCCGTCGGGTGCATGCCCGGCCGGGTGTCCGCACACCCGGTCCGTCCTCTGGGGGGAGGAACGAGCCATGACGGCCGACCAGCCGGGCGACGTGCCACCGCCGAGGCGGGCCGGGGCACCGCTGCGGTTTCACATCGCCGCTCTCTTCATCCTGTTGCTGGCCGCTGTCGGTGCGGCGCTGGGCACGGTGGCTTCCCGGGACTCCCGGGCGCTGGTGGGCGAGGCCGCATCGGCATCCTTCGCCGGCGGGGCGGAACTTGCCCTGCAGGAGTTGCGGAGACTCGAGGGAATGGCGCGCGCGGCGGCCGAGGCGCTGGCGCTCGATCCTCTCGCCGCAGCGACCGGACAGGCCGAGCGCGAGGCCCTGCTGCATGGCCTCGCGCTGGTGCTGCGATCGATGCCCGGCGTGTCGGCCGCCGATATCGGCTGGCCCCATGGTGCTTTCGTCCTGTTGCGCCCTTTGGGAATCCATGCCGGTGCACTCGCTGCGCCGGAGGGGACGGTGTGGCTGGCCCAATGGACGGGCGAGACGGTTCATCGCTTCGACTTTCTCGACGAGGGCCTCGGCATGGTCGAGCGCCGGGCGGACGTCGATTTCGCCTTCGACCCGCGGGTTCGCCCCTGGTTCGTCGAGGCCGAGGCCACAGAGGAGGCGATCCTCACGGCGCCCTACGTCTTCTTCACCACGCGGGAGCCGGGTATCACCGCCGCACGCCGGGCGCCGGGCGGGGCGGTCGCGGGCGTCGATCTGTCGCTGTTTGATCTCTCGGCGCGACTTCGCTCCAGCGCCCCGACCGCATCGGCCGAGGTGGCGGTGATCGATCGTTCCGCCGGCGTGCTGGCGCATGCCGACACCGACCTGCTGCACCGGGTGGTGGATGAACTGGACGTGCTTGAAACCGGTGGCGAGCGGAACGACACACTGCCCGCGGCGGCGGCCGTCGGCGGGCCGGTTCATGAGATGCTGGCCCGGCAGGTCGGCGAGGGCGCGTCCGGCAGCATGCAGCTTGAGGCCGGCGACCGCGCGTGGCTGGCACAGGTGGCGTCGCTGGGTCCGCACGGCATCAGCTTCGTCATGGCCGCGCCGCTCGACGAGCTGGATGCCGGGCCGCGCGCGATCCGGCAGCGGCTGCTGATGATCTTCGCAGCGGCGCTCCTGATCGCCATTCCCCTGCTCTGGGGGATGGCGCGTGTCGTTGCACGGCCGGTCGAGATCTTCGCGCGCGACGCCGAGGCCTTTGCCCGCCTCGATTTCGCGGGCCGCGCGCCGATTGCGAGCCGGGTCACCGAAATCGTGCGGCTGGACCGGTCGATCGCCGAGATGCGGGCGGCGCTCGCCGCGTTCACGACCGTCACGGGCAGCGTCGTCGAGGACGCCGGCAGCGATGGTCTGCTGGCCACGCTGCTGGACGCGGCGCTCTCGGTCGCCGATGGCGAGCGCGGGGTTGCATGGCTGCTGGACACGACAGGCGAACCGCGGCAGCCCTTCATCCTGAGAGGCATCGATCCGGCCGCGGCGGACAGTCCGGCGATGCACGCAGTCATCGGCCGCATCGCGCGCTCGCGGGCACCGTTCGTCATCTCCGTGGACGCCACAGGCGATGGCGGGGCGGCGGTGTTCACCCGCGCCGGGGAGGCGGCGGCGCTTCTGGCTGCGCCGATCCGCACACCGCGCGGTGCTGTCGTCGGCG
>JAIUMW010000367.1 GCA_022565365.1 Oceanicaulis sp. | reverse complement strand
CACTTTGGGTTGACTTTCGAATTAGTTCGCAGAAAGATTCCATGGTCTAGATCCTAAGTGAACAGGAAGGGCCATGTCCGTTATCGGCTACGCACGTGTTTCATCCACATCCCAGGACACCGCCATTCAGATCGAGAAGCTGCGCAGCGCCGGCTGTGAGCTGATCCGCGAGGAGACGGTCTCGGGGCGAACCCGTGATGGTCGCTCCGAGCTCCAGACGATCCTCGACTTCATCCGACCCGGCGACACCCTCGTCGTGGTAAAGCTCGACCGGCTGGGTCGCTCCACCCGCGACGTACTCAATCTCGTTCACGAACTCGGTCAGAAAGGCGCATTCCTGCGCGTCCTTGAGCCGGACATCTCCACCGCAGGCCCCATGGGCAAGGTGATGCTGACTGTTCTGAGCATGGTCGCAGAGATGGAACTGGGATTCATCAGGGAGCGGCAGATGGCCGGCATCGAGAAAGCCAAGGCGCGAGGCGTCTATCGCGGGCGACCCGTATCGCTCGATCACGAGCGCATCCGTGCGATGCATGCTGAAGGCAAGGGTGCGAGCGAGATCGCACGAACGCTGGGGTGTTCCCGTGGCGCGATCTACAAGGCGCTCAGAAAGCAGCAGGACGCCGCCTAGTCATTGGCGTCAGCCATTCCTTCATCGACTCAGCGACGCGCATGACGTGAGAACACGGCGGCCCGTCCTCTCCGGAAATCATTCCCGGTCTTGGAAACGCTTGGATCCCTCACGTCTGCGCCCGCGCTGAACCTGGCTTCGGCGAACGCGAATGCCTCCTCGAAGCGCGAACGGTCCTCAGGCTCCTTCAGGTCGAACCCGCACTGAGCTGCCAGCTCCTCAAGGCGATTGGCGATGTGCTGGCTATCAATGCCGTCGTCGTCGGTGCCATGCCCGATCAGCCTCAACGCGTCTCGCATGCGGATCATCCATCGCGGTTCGTCAGCACTTTTCATGCTATCAAAGATAAGGGATCTTGTGGAGCAGCAATTCTCGCACTGGGTGACGCAAAGTTTGGCTGGATGCAGGCAGTCACCATGCGAATGAGATCGGATGTTTTCGGACGGGCCTATTGAACCGGGGGTGCCCACGTGTGTTTCGCAACCCCTGCTACGCCTTCCGAACCAGAGGATTTCCGTCCATGTCAGAAAAGCGCAAAAACCAGCTCGTGCGCCGTGTGACCATCTGCCTGCCGCAGGATATCGATGACGCTCTCGGAGACTACATCGAGCAGCTCCAGAAGCGCGGCCTGATGGTCAATGTCAGCGACATCGTTCGCTTCGCCGTCGCGGAGTACCTCAGAGACGTCGAGGAAGCCGGCATTCGCCTGTGAGGTGGCCACCCTGGTCCACCCTTGGTCCACCCTCCTCTACCCTGGCGTCCTCCTCTATCCTGGCGCCCCTTCTGTCTTCCCGAGATTCCATGATCCGCCCCGTCGCATCATCGGCGGGGTTTTTCATTCTCACGATCATATCCCGTCATGTACCACCAGCACGCTCAGCAATCCCTCGATCGTCCGGTAGTATCCTGGACACCTCCGAGGTGGTCACCCGAAGCCGCCTCTTCGGATGCATCCTGGTCGCAGCTGACCGATATCGCCGAAGACCGGCTTCTCGCGCTGATGTCGGCCATGGGCAATCGCATCAGCGGCGACCATCGCAAGGCCCTTCGCGATGTCCTCGCTGGATTCACCGCGATCGCCTCGGGGCAGTGCCCGGCGAAGCGCACCTGTTTTGCGCTGCCCTGCGGATCGGGTAAGACGCTTGCCATCCGCGCATGGTGCTTCGCCCTCCATGCCAGCGGGATCGATATCGGCATCACCATCGCGGTCGAGACCATCGCGCAGATGGAAACGCTGATCGACGCGATGATCGCCGACGGCATACCCGAGGAAGCCATCGGGGTTGTCCACACGGCGTCAGCCACGCGCATGCGCCACCCGAGTCTGCCCAGCGAAGTCAACGATGGGCGTCGTTTCCTCATCGTCACGCATGCCCGCCTGGCGAACCCGGATGCACTTGGGCAGCTCACCTATCGATCGCGTCCCCGCGCGGTGACCATCGTGGACGAGTCGCTGATCACCATGGGCGCGACCTTCGTCGCCATCGACAAGCTGCTGCCGGCGATCGCGAGGCTGGGGGAACTGGCGAGACTTCATCCCGAGGACGAGCAGCTGCAAGAGGCATCAGCCTATCTCAGCGCATGTCACGCTGTGATCGATGCCGAGCGGGAGCGCCTCGCTGGTAACCCGAAGGTGACGCCAAAGGTCCTCGAACTCCCGAGGATCAAGACAACGAAGGCTGAACAGCTTCGCAATGCGCTGGCTGACCATGATCCCGAGGCCGAGATCCTGACCTTCCTGTCGATGGTTGGTCGCCCCCTGAGGATGGTGATTGCCGGAGAGGTGAAGATCATCGTCGCCATCAAGGCTCTCGTACCACCCGAGTTGACCCGAGTGGCCATCCTCGATGCCAGTGCCCCGATCCGGAAACTGATCCAGGCCGATCCCGATCTCGTCATTCACCAACCCTCTGCCCTGAGCGGCATCAAGCGCTATGACCAGGTGACGCTACATTGGTGGAAACGAGCGTCGGGTCGCGCTTCGACGGAGCGGGAATTCGCTCGGGGGACCAATGACCGACACCTGTCCAATGAGGTTGTTGCCCTGATCCGTGATCTTGATCCGGAACAGCCCATCCTCTTCTTCACCTTCAGGAAAAGAGGCTCACCCGTGTCCACCGAGGATATCCTCCGGAGCGACCTTGCAGCGGCAGGGATTGATCCGGAGGCGACAACCTCGGAGGGCAAGCCCTGGTTCAACTGGTTGACCTACGGGCAACACAAGGCCAACTCCGAACTCACCCATTGCCGGCATGTCATCTTCGTCGGGATGCTGCATCGCTCGAAGCAGGAGGTGGCTGCCTCGCTGGT
>JAIUMW010000366.1 GCA_022565365.1 Oceanicaulis sp. | reverse complement strand
TGATATTAACGAAAAGGGATTGGTACTATTTAGAAGATATCATGAAAAACCATTTATAATATACGATCCAGTTGCAGATTCAATTACACCATTCGGCGAAAATATATTTGGTGATGATATGAGAATTGCATATCTAAATAATAGATCTTCAATAATCTTTGATTCTGATACCGATATCTACATAAGAGTATACCAAGGACATCCGCTCATCGAGATTTACGACAAAGATTTAGCTTTAGTTACTAGAATCGATGTAGGGCATATTCCCATCATAAATGAGCGAATTGTGAATATAGATGAACTGAGACGAGACAATTCACCTCAACAACAAAACGTATCGTATATATTATTTAATGATATTACTTACATCAATAATACACTGTCGTTGCTCGTATATCGACAGGGAATAGGTGCCAGAGATATTGTCAGCCTAAAGCTTGAAGATAACGAAATTACAGAAATCAACACCTACCTGTTTGATGATAAAGAATTTCGAACCTTACGCTCGATAGAGCATATTAGCCCAAGCTTGATGGCGGGATTTTCTAATACAGATGTACCATCATTATTTACGATTGAACTAAATTAGGCTCATACCATGATGAATTTTAGTTATAAACTGCCGATAATGGTGTTGATGATTTATGCGATAATTGAATGCACAATCGGACTAGCGCAATTTTATGGAATAATAGAAACACAAACTATTTTCAAAATCGTCGGGACTTTTCAAAATCCAGACTACTTCGCTTACTTTTTAGCATTTGTTGCTCCAGTATCTTTAGTTATCTACCTATCTTTTGATGATAAATATCTAAAATTATTATCCACTATTACCATTGTTTTAATTTTTGTTACAATTCCAGCAACAGCAAGCAGAGGAGCAATAGTATCAATCATTATATCATGTTTATACATAACTTATATTTATAAAAAAAGACATATATAGAAATATTTTATTAAAAGATCTAAAATGTTTCTATATATGTCTTTTTTTTGCATAGCAATTATTGCAGTTTTATTAGCAATTAGTATGTATTATGTAAAAAAAGATTCTGTTGATGGGCGCTTATTGATATGGAAAGTAACTACTGATATGATTGCAGAAAGGCCACTTCTGGGTCATGGTAAAGATTCTTTCAAAAATACATATAACCTATACCAAGCTAGATATTTTAGCAGCTCAAAAGGAGATAATCAAAGAGAAAGGTTCTTAGCTGGAAATGTTCAACATCCACATAACGAGTTTCTTTTAATTGCAGTTGAGAGAGGAATGTTTGGTTTAAGTGTAATAGTTTTATTATTGCTATTTATAGTATTAAAATTAAAACCAGCTAGTAGTCACATTCATTATAATGAAATCATCAGCTTGAGAGGTGGGTGTTTAGCACTTATAATCGGTTCAATGTTTTCATTTCCTCTACACATACATATAATACAATATTTCTTTATAATGTCTTGTATAATGATGATAATTTATTATTACGCTCCTTTAGTTAGAATAAAACAATACTCTCTAAATGCCTTAGCTCTTCCCTGTATACTTATTCTGGGACTCGCTTACTGTTATGAGGATTATCGACATCAAAATATTATTACTCTTCTAAATGAAGCAACTGAGAATACTAGATATGGTAATTATGCTCAGGCTAAAGAAATATACCAGAATCTCATATCAGAATATCCCTATAATGGAATGGTATTATTCGAATACGGCAGCTTTCAAAACAGATTAGGTTTTCACAATGATGCAATTGATGTATTAGAAAATGCGATAAAAGTAAACACTGACCCTAATTTATTCATTATTTTAGGTTCAAGTTACGAAAATTTAGGAGATATAGAAAATGCATATTTAAATTATAGCACATCATACCATATTATTCCACACAAGTTTTATCCACTCTATTTAAAAATGCGAATGTTTCAAAGAAACAAATACAGAGATCGAGCAATCGATTATGCAAATCAAATTATTTCTATGGATGAAAAATTACCCTCACCTGCCACGTCTCAAATGAAATCAGAAGCATATGCTTTTTTAGCTACTGGTGTTGCATTATGGAACACTTTTGATGATTATGAGCAAATAGAAACTACTGAATCTGATCGCAATAATTTTATTGAATCATTAACTTCAGTTACTAGTTCACCTTATGTATGGGGGGGGTAGTTTACCAGCCACTGGTTTTGATTGTTCTGGCCTTATTCAATGGGGATATTTTCAGTCTATGAACATATCATCATTTAGAATGGGTAATGAAATTGTCAACGAAGTCAATGTATCAAGCTTATTTAATTACAATGTGTTGGAACTTGATGATAAAAACTTGCTTAAAAGAGGCGATCTAATATTTATAGATGAAGATGGCTTCGGAAGATTTAATCATGTTGCAGTATATGATGGGGATAGTAATATTAGTGGTATGGTTTGGGTAATTGATGCCTCTGATAGGACGGGGATAGTTTCTAGACGCGAATTAATGTTAGATGTGTATCCAAATATTAAATATGGACGTAAACTCAAAACAGTTAGAATAATTGAATAGTCTTACATATTTAAAGTGCACAACTGTAATGCAATACTATTATGTGTACTAACTTTAAGAAATTAGTAATTTTTATTTATAGTACATTTGAATAATGTTAATTATGATACTAGTATTGTTCCTGTCGGCTCCCCTATAATTTGTTCGGTCTAAAGTAGAAGAAACCCTTACTTTATACTTATGAAAAAATCACGTTTTACTGAATCACAAATCATCTCTATTCTCTCCCAGCATGAGCAGGGGCGTAAAGTAGCTGACCTGGCTCGTAAACATGGTATTACTCCCGCTACTTTTTATAGCTGGAAAAGCAAGTACGGAGGCATGAGCGTAAGTGAGCTTTCCCGTCTCAAGGAATTAGAAGCGGAAAACCACAGGCTCAAGCGTATGTATGCGGA